>JANPEU010000308.1:0-13109 GCA_031423175.1 Bacteroidota bacterium | reverse complement strand
AATGCAACACCAGAAGCAGATGCAACAACAGAAGGTGAAGCAAAGAGTGAATAATTGAATAATAATTAAAACTCAAAATAAAAACTTCCCGATAGCTATCGGGAAGTTTTTTTATTTGTATATCTAATAAATTAAGCTTGGTTGAAAACGGTTTGTGGAAATAAATTTTATACGTTGAAACGGAAGTGCATCACATCACCATCTTTTACTACATACTCTTTTCCTTCAATTCGTAATTTACCTACTTCCCGGCAAGCAGCTTCAGTACCATGCTGAATATAATCATCATAGCCAATCACTTCCGCTTTGATGAAACCTTTTTCAAAATCGGTATGAATAACACTGGCAGCTTGCGGAGCTTTCCATCCTTCATGGATTGTCCAGGCTCGTACTTCCTGTACACCTGCAGTAAAATAAGTATATAGATTCAATAATTTATACGTTGAATGAATTAATCTGTCGAGTGCAGGTTCTTTCATTTTATATTCATCCATAAATAATTCTTTATCTTCTGCATTTTCCAATTCAGAAATTTGCGCCTCTATCGAATTGTTCATAACAATCACTTCAGCTTTTTCATTTTTAACAGCTTCTTTCAAAACATCTGAATATTTATTTCCAGTATGCATGGATGGCTCATCTACATTCGCTACATATAAAACGGGTTTATCCGTAAGCAGGCATAAATCCGCAATTGCAATTTTTTCTTCCTTATCCAAATCCATCTCACGGATGTTTTTTCCCTTTTCCAGATGCTCTTTACATTTTATCAATACAACCAGCTCTGTTTTATACTTGGGTTCCAGTTTTACTAATTTCTCTGTCTTCTGAATTTTTCTTTCTACCGCATCCAGGTCTTTTAGCTGAAGTTCGGTGTCAATAATTTCTTTATCACTCACCGGGTTGATTGCACCTTCATCCCGCAAAACATTTTCATCTTCAAAGCAGCGTATCACATGAATAATAGCATCCACTTCACGAATATTTGCTAAAAATTTATTTCCAAGCCCTTCGCCTTTGCTTGCTCCTTTTACCAATCCGGCAATATCAACAATCTCTAATTGGGTTGGTACAATACGATTTGGTTTTACCAATTCTGCTAATTTATTCAAACGACCATCCGGAACATCTACTAAGCCCACATTCGGTTCAATGGTGCAAAAACGATAATTGCTTGCTTGTGCTTTTGCACTATTACTAACTGCATTAAATAAAGTTGATTTCCCTACGTTTGGTAATCCCACGATTCCTGCTTGAAGTCCCATAACAAATTATTTTTTCGAGGCGCCCGTCCGAACGGTTAAATAGAATGAATTTTCTGAATATTTTTTCATCCGGGCGGGCAAAGATAGGGGAATGATGAGGAAGAAGAGTTATGCTAAACAGAGTTTAAAATCGTTTTTTAAAGACAACTTAAATAACGTATTCGGATTTATTTGGCAAGTATTATCATTGCTAATCCCACAATATATAACAACAACATTATATTCAACAATGGTTTTGTACCCGATGGGGCTTTATTAAATTCTTTCCACACATATATCCCCCAAAGTGCTGCCACAACTGTTGCTCCCTGACCTAAACCATAAGAAATTGCTGGACCTGCTTTTCCTGATGCCATGATATTTAAAGACATTCCTATACACCATATTACGCCACCTAACAAACCAATTAAATGATCTTTTGTTAAGCCTTTAAAATAATTGGCAAATGAAACAGGTGCTCCACTAAATGGATGTTTCATTTGTATTGTATTAAAAACAAAACTGCTGATGACAATACCAAGAGCAAAAATTACCAAAGCTGAATAAGGAGTAAGTTTGCCAGCTTCGGGGATATTAAAATTATTTACCATTGAACCCGCAACATATTTATAAAACAATCCCATTAAGCATCCGCTTATTATTGACAGCATCAACCCTTTTTTAGAAACTCCCGATGAAGAGATTGTTTGTAACTTTTGATATGCTCTTGCATTAAGTATAATGGCCATTGCAATCAATGCTACCCCGCCAAATATCAACACAGGGTTTCCCTGCGGATTTGAAATATAATTTATAATAACACCTAGTACTAATGCAATTCCAATACCTACTGGGAAAGCAACTGACATGCCTGCAATTCCTATTGCTGCTACTAATAAAATGTTTGCCAAATTAAAAATTACTCCACCAACAAAGGCAGATATCATATTACTATTATCAGCTTGATTAATATCATTCATGAAAGACCTGCCTTCGCTTCCATTACTTCCTAAAGTAAAAGCAAGTAATAGAGTTGTGATTAAAATACCAAAACCATAATCCCAATAAAAAAGCTCAAACCGCCAGGCTTTAGTGGTAAGCTTTGTGGTGTTAGCCCAACTACCCCAACATAGCATGGTTATAACACAAAGCATAATTGCGAGTCCGTAATTTTCTACAATAAACATAAACCGTGTTTTAATGATGATAAATTATAAATCAATTTCGTTTCTGTAAGGAATTGATGCTTGTGCACCCAATCTTGTTACAGATATGGAAGCAGCTTTCGCTGCAAACTTGATTGCCTTTTCCAAATCCATGTTTTCTGTAAGTGCGACGGTTAATGCACCACTAAAAGTATCTCCGGCCGCAGTTGTATCCAATGCCTTTACAACAGGCGCATCTATCTTTAATTTAAGAATGCTGTTTTGAAAATATGCTCCCTGCTTACCTAAGGTGATAACAACGTTCTTCACTCCTTTTTTTAAAAAAACATCAGCTGCTTTTTCAGCACTTGTCTCATCGGTTACTTGTATGCCGGTTAAAAAAGTAGCTTCTGATTCATTTGGTGTAATAAAAAATAAATCGTTCAGCAATTCATCATCTAACTTTTGTGCAGGTGCTGGATTAATAATTACTTTCTGATTATTTGCTTTTGCTTTTCTTGCTACGGCAATAATAGTTTCCAACGGGATTTCTAACTGCATCAAAATAATTTCTGCTTCGCTGATATTCTTTACTATTTCAATATCGGCAGGTAACAGCTCTGCATTTGCACCGGGAGCAACTACAATATAATTTTCTCCTTCTTCATTTACCATAATTAATGCCGTGCCTGATGGCGATGCTTCATCTGTAAAAACATAATCCGTATTAATATTTTCTTTTTTCAATCCTTCAATTGTTTGTTTTCCAAAAATGTCATTACCTACTTTTGCAACTAATGTCACATTACCTCCCAACCTTGCTGCAGCAACAGCCTGGTTAGCACCTTTGCCACCCGCATTCATAAAGAATGTGCCGCCTAATAAAGTTTCTCCGGGCATAGGAAGAGTTTTTGCCTTTACTACCATATCGGTATTGGCACTGCCTATAACAACTATTCTATTCATGATTTTTTTAAGATTATTTCTTAATTATATTAAGCGGCAACCAAACTCTCATGTCGCCATCAGTTTGACTGGCCTCTGCAAATGGAACTAAATAGAGTTTTTCTTTTTTGTTTAAAATATCAATTGAGTAGGCTTGCTTTCCAATCCAATTTTTCGGCAAAATATTTGATTCATTCGTAACACCTAATTTTCGAATTGATAAATTTTCTTTTGAATTTGCAATGAAATCAAAAGCCTGTTCAGTGTTAAAAGATTTGTCGGCAGCTAAAACCTGTGGCCCTCTTTGAAAAGCAATTTGATTGGGATATGATTTTCCACCGGCAATTTGCAGAACCGGCATATTAAATTTTATGTTTATTTTTTCACCCGGTTTCCATACTCTTTTAATTGTTACAAACTCATTTGGGTTTCCCTTATATTCTTTGTTTCCCACTCTTGCTACAAAATTGGTACACCAGGTTGGTACTCTTAATGCCAATGGAAATTCAGCAGCTAGTGACGATTCAATGGCTATAGATACATTTCCGCTTTCAGGAAAATTGCCAACAATTTTAAAAGTAACGTCAATATTTTTTTTATTTGAAGCTGTAATACTTTCTTTATAAGATGCAGATTCATAAAAAAGTAGTGTTGGAATATTTTTAATGTTTCCAAAAGTAAAATTCGGAACTAGGGCAATTCCTCTTGGTACACTGGATACACAACAGGAAATATTACAGTCCATGGGTTTTTTGCCCATCAACGATGTGTAATAACTTACGCAACCTGTTTGTGGATTTTCTGCAGCCAGTAAATGATTGTAAACCGATTTTTCTAATTGGTTTAAATATTTTATATCTCCTGTAATGGCAAATAAATTTTGGTTTAATTGAATCCAGGTAGTGGTTACACAACCTTCACCCATATTGTTTGTATTAGCAGCAGGTAAATAATCGTCTTCCTGAAAATGCTCATGTTCACTTGTACTTCCAGTTATATATAGCCGTTTATCTTTTACATCCTGCCAGGCCAATTCAACTGCCTTTAAGAATTTTTTGTCCCCGGTAATTTGATACAATTTTATCAAGCCTACATAATTGGAAAGCATTTCATAAGCCTTCCTGTTTCCCACATCAGTTACTCTTCCTGTTTTTAAAATAGCACTGATAACATGTGGGCCGTTATCCTGTTCCCAGGCATCTAAAATATAATAACAGAAATCTAAATATTTTTTGTCAGCCGTGTATTTGTATAATTCCACCATTCCGTCTAATACACTGGTGGCAGCCATTCCAACATGTTCACCTGCTAAAATAATATCTCTTTGCCCTGCATTTTTTCCAAATGTTCTGCATAATAAATCGCCCATTTTTTTGCAAGTCTCTAATGCAAGCTTATAACCAGTGGTAGAATAATAAGCCAGCAGTCCATGCAAATTATATTTGTGACTCCACACATCCCAGCTTGTCCAATATTGGTCAGGTGCATAAGTACCCAGGTAGCCATCTTCTAATTGTGTGTTGATTAATACATACATCATCCGGTCCATTTGTTTTTTTAAAGCAGCATTATGCGTAAGCTTCCAAACATTGCAAGCAGTTTCTAAATATTTGCCAACATGTTCTCCCTGCCAAGCATGAATGCCTGGCCGGGTTAAATACGAACCTAGTAAACCATCTTCATCAACTTTTAATAAACGTTGCTCTAAATTTTGTGTAAACCGTGTGCCCAAATAACCCGTGAATTGCTGGTTTTGAAAAGGGATTGCAGTAAAATTATTCCTGACTTTATTTTGAACTAAAGGTTTTACTTCTTTTAAAACAGGGATGGTAAGATTATAGGTAGCAATATATAATTGCTCCTTTTTTAAGAAAAGGTTACTGCTATTATCATTAATTTGATAACCAACCTGAAATACATTTTCATTATCGGATTTAAAATCAGGAAATGCAACAACTGATTCTTCTCCTTTTTTCCCATTTAAAACAACAGGCTTTGTTTCGGTAAACAAAATTTTAGTTTTGTCTTTATTACTTATCCAATATTTAATAGTTCCATAAAACGAGTTATTCGTTTTATTTGATAAAATGAACTTTGAAATAAACCCATTGCCGTCATTATCCCTGAAACCTTGCTTAACTGAAACCTCATCAATCCAACCCATTGGTTCAATTGTATAATATGGGTCGCCTGTCCACATTCCCATTCCCCCAACTAAATTGTAAATTCTTACAGCAATTACGTTTTCTTTATCCCACTGAACTTCTCTTTCCGGAATAGTATAGATTCGGGATTTGTCCCATTGTGTAGTATAATTGGGTGGCATTGTTCCCATTGCCCCAATTAATTTTCCATTGAAAAAAGTTTGGTCAGCATCATCAATTTTTCCGAGATTCAATTTTAATCCCTTTCCTTTGGTTGTCTTCAAGTTTGATGGGATTACAATTTTAATCCGATACCAACAGTAAGAAGAATCTTTTCTAAAACTTTTTCCTAATTCCTGTATTGTCCAGTCGCCATCATTAAAAATTGGGTTTGCCCATTCAGGGTTATCGCCAAATTTGAATTTGCTTTCTTTGGGCAAAGAAATTGATTGTGCCTGTGTAATTGAAGTAATTATCAGCGCTAAAGAAAAACTTATTGAATATTTTTTAAAAACAAGTTTCATGTTTTTCATTTTGAATTAATTTTTTTCTACTCTTTGATAAATCCTTACAAAGTCAACCTGCATTTCATTTGGAAAAATACTGTCGTCAATTTCGCCTCCCCAGTTTCCGCCAATCGCAAGATTTAAAATCAGGTAGTAAGGTTTATCAAAAGGCCAGCCTTCATTGCTTGCTTTTCTTCCATCTTGCCCTTTAGTGGAAGTAAAAAATATTTTTTCGTCTATAAAAAAAGTGATGAAGTCTTTTGTCCACTCCATCCTGTATTTATGAAAAGTATCAAATACATTTTGCATTGTATCAAAATGGGTTATTTGGGTTCCTTTCATGTGATTATACAATTCTGAATGAAGCGAAGTATGAATTACGTTGGGATCTTTGCCTACATGTTCCATTATATCTATTTCGCCGCAGAGCGGCCATTTTTCTGTATTTTTTTTAAAGCTTTCTGGAAGCATCCAAATTGCCGGCCAACTCCCTTTACCACTTGGTAACTTTGCGCTTATTTCTATTTTGCCATATTGAATGGATTTCTTTTCAAAGGTTGTTAGTTTAGCCGAAGTATAATGTGAGTTTACAAAATCTTTTTTCAACGCAACAATTTTAAGTACCCCATCTTTAACAAAAGAGTTTTCTATTGATTTTTCTTTATAGTATTGTTTTTCGTTATTGCCCCAGCCATCTCCGCCAATATCATAACTCCATTTTGTGCTATCTGGTAATCCTGAATAATTAAATTCATCGCTCCATGTTAATTTCCATCCATCCGCAGTTGGTGATTTATTTATTCTATCAAATAATAATTCCGACTCATTGGTTGTGATATAATCAAATTCGTTTGCTATCAACCAGTCCATATCAACCGCATCATTTACTGTCCAAGCATTTAATGTGATGTTATTCTTTTTTGCACTAACTATCCAATCAGGATGATTTTGAAAAACAGTAAAATAATAATCAGCACCGCTGATGCCATCTTCTTTTAATTGTTCGGGTGTTTTATTTCCTTCAAGATATTGTGTAATTGCTTTTGGATTAATCTCAATAATTTTTTTTAAAATTTCATAATCAAAACTTATGTAGGATACAGCCTGTTCTGCCTTTAACTCATGAAAAAGATTCACGACTCTTTCGGCAATAATTTTTCCCCTATCCTGGTTAATAGTTGATGGTTTTATTTCGCATACCAATTTTGTGGTTGTATTATTTTTTGTTCCTGCCAAAATAAATTCTCTCAGTGTGGGCAATTTTTCCCCGTTAGAGAGTTTGAATACAATTAAGTCTTCATAATTCGTTTTTTCAATTGGCAGTTTATTATAATCAGGGTCATGATTGATAATAAGCGAATCATCAGCTGTCATCCGCACATCAAATTCTGACCCGGTACATTTTAAAGCTAAAGCTTGTTTAAGTGAGGCTATTGAATTTTGGGGAAGGTTATTTTTTTTCCAGGCTCCACGGTGTGCAACTACTATATTGTCGGCAAACACAATTTTGGTATTAGCTATATTTTTTGATGAATTACATGAATCAAATAATGCCGCAATGAATGTTAAGTGAAATAAACGCATAAAAATTATGGATAACAAAATAAATAATTAGATCGCCAGTTATTTTTAAAAAATCAAGATGTAGAAGGTATTAAAAATAGAGGGCTGTTAAGTTTTACTTTCCTTAACAACCCCTTTTCTAAGGATTGCTATATGCTATGCTAAAAAACTCTGATCATTTTATCTGGTTATTACCAACCCGGGTTTTGTTTAAGTACACCATTCGATAAAGTAACCTGGCTTGCAGGTATTGGCAAATGCCCTTTGCATGCAAGATTCCAGTTTATTACATAATTAACTGCTGTTGTATTTTGTCCTGCATTAAATGTTCCACCTCCATTATAAAATGGTCCTATCAAACTTGAGGCATCAATCATTTGCTTTGCATAGGGTAACCCATACCTTAATAAATCAAAGTAACGAACACCTTCGCCTGCTAATTCAACTCTTCTTTCATGCCGAAGGTTATCAATAGTAGCCACTCTATTTGGCAAGCCTGCTCTTGTGCGTACACGGTTCAGATATAAATCGGCTTTTGTTTGGTCAACACCGATATTTAATTCAGATGCCATCAATAGTACATCTGAAAACCTAAGTTCTCTGTTATTCTGTGCCCAATTTATTGCATCTAATCCTGCAGGTGTCTTGTATTCCAAATCATACTGTGAATATTTGTTATTAAAATAACCAGTATGCTGCCAGCCTCTTATAAATGTACTTGAGCCTGCAGTTGCAGCATCATTAATTATTTTAATAGTTGCTACCCTTCTTGGATCGGCTGGTTCAAATTCCTGAAATAACGATTCTGTAGGAACTGCATTACTAAAAGCCAAAGTGGAAATTCCTCGTGGACCAAAATATAATACATTATAATTACCCTGCGCTATACTCTGCTGGCTGGTACTTCCAGTTTGTAAGGCTAAACTGCTGTGACTTACTTCCCATACAGATTCGCTTCCCATCTCAGCGGCTTTTTTCCATATATCTGCATACACAGGTATTAAATTAAATCCCCCGGTATTTATTAATTCTTCTAAGTTTGCTCTTGTTTTTGCTGCGTCAATAACTGTTGTGCCAGTATTTAAATCTGTTCCATAATAACCTTTACAAAATAAATAGACTCTTGCAAGCAATGCCTCTGCCGACCAATAGGTAGCATGTGCCCCATTTGTTTTTATACTTGTTTTAGGTAAGTATTGCATTGCTTCTACCAAATCTTTTGCTATTTGATTAAAAGTAGCTTGTGGTGCAGCTTGTGGTTGATTGTAATCCTCTGGGTTCGTAAGCGGTGCTGTTAGCAAAGGAACATTTTCAAACCAGCGAACTAAATGAAAATAAAAGAGTGCCCTTAAAAACTTAGCCTCAGCGGTAGTTTTACTTTTAAAATCAGCACTTGCTTCAACTTTTTCAATATTGGCTAAAAATACATTAGCCCTTGCCACACCCTGGAAATAAATACTCCATACGCTGGAATAAGTGCCATCATTTGGTGATATAGTAATATTGGGTGTCGAATTCATATTCTCAATCAGCTTAACACCCACCGCATCACCAGGGCTACCTCCGCCAGAATATGCATCGTCTGAAGCAGCTTCTGCCCAGCCAACCATTGGTGTGTGACCCGAATTGATATTTCCCCACTGTGTTACATGATAAACACCTGCCAATGCCTGCTCAGCTTGTAATTGTGTTTTGAAAAAATTGGTTTCTACCACAGCCGATGGGGGGCTCACTTCTAAAAAAGATTTTTTACAACCCGCATTTATTAATAGCATCATCACAAACAAGATGCTTATTGGTTTTTTTATTTTTTTCATAAAAATATATTTATCGTATTAAAAATTATAATTTAAGATTTACACCAAAACGAAAAGCTCTAGACTGTGGATATACTCCACGATCAATACCTAATGATAATGCCCCTGTTGCACCCAGTTCAGGTTCGAAGCCCGTATATTTTGTAAACGTGAATGCGTTATCAACAGCAACATAAAAGCGTAAACCATTTATTTTTGCTTTACCTAATAATTTCTGTGGTATTGTATAACCCAACTGAATATTTTTCACTCTCACAAAACTTCCGTTTTCGAGATTAAAATCAGAAACCGTTGTAAAATTTGCAGAACCTGCCAAAAACCTTGGCATGACAACACTTGGGTTACCTGCAGTCCATCTTTCACGCCATTTTATTGGTAAATTAGAAATTGATTTATCGAACCGGTAATTACCATTATAAACCTGGTGACCAAACATACCAATGGTAAGCATACTAAAATCAAATCCTTTATACTCCAAATTAGCTGTAAAGCCAGTTACATATTTTGGATTCGGGTCGCCTATATTTTTTCGATCCAAATCGTTAATCCGTCCATCATTGTTGTTGTCAAGAAATTTCAAATCACCCGGTTTTGCATTGGGTTGAATTTTATTAACAACACTGGTAGTAGGGTTTGTCCAGGTATAGGCATCTACTTCTGCTTGTGTTTGAAAAATACCTCCAGTTACATTTCCCCAGAAATAACCAATAGGTTCACCCACTGTCATTCTTGTAATACTACCCAAACCGATGTACCCAGCGCCTCCAACTACTTTCGAATTATTATTTATCGCGGTTACTTTGTTTTTATTATTAGAAATATTGAATGAAAGATTAATATTAAAATCTTTCCCTATTTTATCTCTGTATGTAATTCCCAACTCTACCCCTTTATTTTCTACACTTCCACCGTTTACAAAAGGAGCAGGAAATCCAACTATGATTGGCACATCGGGTGCTATCAATAAATCTTTGGTTTTCTTAATATAATAATCTGCTGTAAGTGAAATTTTGCCTTTCCATAATTCTGCATCTATACCTATATCAGTTTGCTCACTTGTTTCCCATTTAAGAAATGGATTGGAAATTCTGCCCAGAGATGCGCCACTTTGAAAATATTCAACACCACCATTATTAAGAAATGTGTATTGCTGCCCGCCAAAACTGATTGTTGATGCCCAAGGGAAAGAGCTACCTAAATTTTCATTTCCGTTTTGACCCCATGAACCTCTGAGTTTTAAAAGTGTAACTACATTTGACTTCATGAAATCTTCATTAGTAACTAACCATGCCGCAGAAACAGATGGAAATGTAGCATAAGGATTGTTACGTCCAAATCGTGATGAACCATCTCTGCGTAATACACCAGACAAAAAGTATTTGCCATCATAATTATAAGCAAGTCGTCCAAAATACGAAGCTAATGTTCTTACATCGGCACCACCACTTGCTTGTGTAGATGCAATATCTGTTGCCACATCTATAAATGCCAAATTGGGATCAATTGGTGAAAGGTCATTTCGCTGAGCACTTAAATTTTCAAAATAGAATCTGAATGCAGATTGACCAGCCAATGCTTCTACATTATGTTTTCCAAAAGCATGATTGTAGGATAAAACATTTTCTGTTTGCCATGTAAAACTCCGTGATATACTTTTTCTCACTGTTGAAAAAGGCTGACCAGAGCCTGCCAACAAAAAATATATTGGTGTCAATTGATTGCTGGTGTTGAAACTGATATCAACACCATAAGATGATTTAAACTTTAATCCTTTAAAAAGAGTCAATTCTCCAAAAACGTTTCCAAATAATTTTTCTACTTTATTATTACCATTCAATATTGCTAATTGTGCAAGTGGGTTTGGGTAAGTAGCAAGTGGAGATATGCCATAAACATTAGTGCCTTTTTTTACTGCATTGACGTTGTATAAAGCCAATTTTGCAGGGTCCGTTTCATAAAGGGGGGTGATTGGATCAATATTTATTGCATGTCCTAAAACAGAGCCGCCCTGATCTCCATTATCAAATATTGCATTTCTATCACTGGATACAAAAACCATATTGGTACCAACTTTTAAATAACTTGTAACTTTCTGATCTAAATTTAACCGGAAACTATAGCGTTGAAATTTAGAATTCTCACCGCCAATTACTCCTTTCTGATTAAAATAAGAAAACGAAGCAAGGTAATTTGTCTTTTCATTTCCGCCCGATGCAGTTAACTGATGATTGGTAACGGGTACATTGGGTTCAAATAATAAATCTTGCCAGTTAGTTCCTTTACCTAATGCATCGGGATTCGAATAAGGTGGGGCGGTACCTGTTGGATTTAAGTTGTAATAACTTTCATTCATCAGTATTGCATATTGTGTTGCATCCAATACTGGAACTTTTCTCCATGCTGTTTGCGTACCATAATACCCATCGTATGTTAAAGAAGAGCCGCTGCGTTTTCCAGTTTTGGTGGTAATTAATATTACACCATTTGCTCCCCGAGCACCGTAGATGGCTGCCGATGCTGCATCTTTTAAAACATCTATTCTTTCAATATCACTTGGATTCAAATATTCAATGCTGCCCACGGGAAAACCATCAACCAGGAATAAGGGGTCCGGGCTATTATTAGTACCTGTACCACGGATTCGAATCATTGGTTTATCGCCGGGCTGTCCATTTTGATTTAATATTAATACACCTGCTGCATTGCCCTGTAAAGCCTGTTCAATTCTGGTAATTGAAAGTTTTTCTATAGTAGCGGCAGTAACACTTGAAATAGATGTGGTAAGTTCTTTTTTCTTGATACTTCCATAACCAACTACCACAACTTGTTCCGCTGTTGAAATGGCAGGTTTTAGTTGTACAGAAATATTTGTTTGACTTCCAGTTTTTATTTCTGTGGTTTCAAAGCCCACATAGGAAATAATCAATGTTGAATTAGGTTCGGCATTGATAGAGAAATTTCCATTTGCATCTGTTTTAGTTCCATTCTTCGTTCCTTTTACTAAAACCGTTGCGCCATCCAATGGTTGTCCTTTATCATCTGTTATCTTTCCTTTAATATCAATTGTTGTTGGTGCTTCAATAAGAAGTGGAGAAGGAGTATTTATTTCAGGCTCAACAATTTTTCTTCTAACAATAATTGTCTTTTCAGAAATAGTATACGATAATTGTTGATTTTGAAAACAATGATTTAGTACATTTTCAATGCTTCCTTTTCTGATATTGACAGATACTGATTTAGAATTTGCTAATGCCTCATCGGCATAAAAGAATTGAAATCCAGTTTGTTTTCGTATTTCTTCAAATATTTTTTGAAGAGAGATGTCATTCACATTTAGTGTAACTTTTTGTGAATAACTTTTGGCACTTACCTGAAGGCAGGCAGCGATTATTAAAACTGAAGTTAGTTTCATAATCCGAGTCATTTTGGTTATAAATCCGGTTTTTAAAAATCCGGTTTTACAAAGAGCAGTTAAATACATAGATTTGTATTGTTTAGTTGAATAATAAGCAGTCGTTACAGATAAAGTTTATTAAGAGACTCAAACATTCGCCGGGTTTCGCTGCAAACGGAATCCGGTTTTTTTTATTTAAGTTCCTTTTTTCTGTTACCCATCTCTGCCATTTGAATAAAAAATAATTTGGTTTAGCATTTTCATAAATTTTTATTTAGGAGATACAATTATTTTCTTTCCTTCAATTTTAAAATTAACTTCTCCGGTCAATTCTAATTTTTCAAATATGCC
>JANPEU010000307.1:0-1704 GCA_031423175.1 Bacteroidota bacterium | reverse complement strand
CCCGGCTATGCAGGTTCATCCTGGTATTTCTTACGCTACATGGACCCGCATAATAACGAAACATTCTGCGACAGAAAAATTTCTGACTACTGGAACCAGGTGGATATATACATTGGTGGCACTGAACATGCCGTAGGCCATTTATTGTACAGCCGCATGTGGACGAAAGTATTATATGATTTGAATTTGATTGGGTTTGATGAGCCGTATAAGAGATTGGTGAATCAAGGGATGATAACTGGTAAAAGCTATTTTGTAAGTTTTATTAGAGAGATAAAAGATTCGGTAGAATACGAAGAGGAAAAGCTCTTAACTACAACCAGGTATTTCTCTTATTCGGATAAAATTACAATTGACGAGGTGTATCAAAAGTACCCTGAAATTAAAGCTTGCTTTCAAGGTATAGATCAATCTAAAATTGAAATTGGAGGACAAAGAATTCGCTACGGGCATTTATTTGTAGATACACAAGATCGATTCACGGAAGGATCGATGAGAGGGTATGTTGCTGTTAACCTTGACCTCTTTGTACAATTTGATGACTTTGAATGGGAACCTAATTTAACCGAGAATGGAGATAGGTATTTACAAGGAAGACAAATAGTAGAAAAAATGTCAAAGTCAAAATTCAATGTTGAAAATCCTGATGATATAATAGAGTCATACGGCGCCGACACCTTCCGCATGTATGAAATGTTCCTCGGCCCGGTAGAAATGAGCAAACCCTGGGATACCAAAGGCATTGAGGGAGTACATCGCTTCCTGAAAAAATTCTGGCGGTTATTTGCAGATGAAACAAAAGGCTTAATTGTAACAAACGAAGAACCAACACCAGAAGAATTAAAAGTATTGCACAATACGATCAAGAAAATAGAAAGTGATACCGAACGGTTCAGTTTCAATACCGGTGTCAGTGGTTTTATGATTGCTACTAACGAACTGACAGATTTAAAATGTCATAAAAGAAAAATACTGGAGTCACTCTTAATATTATTAGCTCCCTACGCACCACATATAGCAGAGGAATTGTATGCGCAGCTACGCCAAGTCTCCCCTAACGGGGGAGATTTAGAGGGGGCTTCAATCCTCAACGCCACCTACCCAACCTTCGAAGAAAAATATGTAATAGAAACCAGCAAAGAATATCCTGTTTCTATCAATGGTAAATTGCGTACCACCATGAACCTTTCATTGGATGCTGAACAACCTGACGTAGAGAAAAAGATATTGGAAAATGAAATAGTACAAAAGTGGCTGGAAGGTAAACAACCCAAGAAGATTATTTATGTAAAGAACAAGATGATCAACGTAGTAGTATAAACAACGATAATAAATTTTACCAACGGTGAATATTGAAACGGTTTCGGTCGTAATTTGAACGACCAAAACTGTTTTTCATGAAGAAATTATTTGTTATTGCCGCATTGCTTTTATCAGCACAGCTTTTTGCTCAAAACAATTCAGCTTATTTTCTTTCTAATCCCTGTCTTAGTCCCGATGGGCAAACTGTCATCTTCAGTTTTGAGGGTGATTTATGGAAAACAAATGTGGCGGATGGCCAGGCTTTACGGCTAACGGCCATGCAGGGCTATGAAACCTCTCCACGGGTTTCTCCAGATGGTAAGTGGATTGCTTTTACCGGGAGGCAATATGGACAGGGTGATGTATTTATTATGCCGGCAAATGGCGGTGAAATAAAACAAA
>JANPEU010000306.1:0-3889 GCA_031423175.1 Bacteroidota bacterium | reverse complement strand
TGTAGTATGTGCTTCCCATGAAATAGAACCAAAACTCATAGCACCGGTAGCAAAACGTTTGAAAATGTTTTCTGACGGCTCTACTTCATCAATAGAAAGCGAAGGACGGTTGCGTTTAAATTCAAACATGCTTCTCAGCGTTGCTGCTTTTTCGCTCTGGTCATTTACATGCTTGCTGTATTTTTTAAATGTTGCATAGTCATTCATTTTGGTTGAATACTGCAATAAATGAATTGTTGTTGGATTGAATAAATGAAATTCCCCTTTACGTTTCCATTGGTAAATACCACCAACCGGTAAACGGTTCACCGGAATATCTTTTCTTGTAAATGCAAACTGGTGTTTTACCAATGCTTCTCTTGCTATTTCTTCCAGGCCCATGCCCTGTATACGGCTAACGGCTCCCGTAAAATATTTATCAACTACTTCCTGATTCAATCCAAGTATTTCCATGATCTGCGCACCCTGGTATGATTGCAAAGTAGAGATGCCCATTTTTGAAAATACTTTCAGCAATCCATCATTCACTGCTTTGATATAATTTTTGCGCAGCTCATCCCAGCTTAATTCAGTTTGCAATGAACCATTCGCTTTCATATTCCTGACAGTAGCAAATGCGAGATATGGATTGATGGCCGTAGCGCCGAATGCAAGTAAACATGCGAAGTGATGAACTTCCCAAACATCACCTGCTTCTACTACAATACCTACCTGCCCACGCAAACCTTTTTTAATTAAGTGATGATGCACGGCAGATGTTGCAAGCAAAGAAGGAATCGTTGCATGTTCACTATCCACCGCACGGTCGCAGAGAATCAAAACTTCAAAACCATCATGCACGGCATCTTCTGCATAGCGGCATAAACGATCCAAACCTTTTTTCAATGAATCCGGTTTGCCATCGGCACGAAAATATGTCTGCAATGTTTTTGCCTGGAAAATTCCTGTATCAATACTTCTTATCTTTTCCAGTTCTTTACTTGTAAGTACCGGATGTTTCAATGCTACGGTATGACAGTGCATCGGATCTTCATCCAGTAAATTTCCATTGTTACCAACAAAAGTTGCAAGGCTCATCACCCATCTTTCTCGAATAGGATCAATAGGAGGATTGGTAAACTGTGCAAATAATTGTTTGAAGTAAGAAGTTAAATGCTGCGGCTGATCACTCAACACCGCCAGCGGAATATCAGTACCCATAGAACCGATGGGTTCTTTACCATCAATGGCCATGGGTTTTAAAATAGTATCAATATCTTCTGTACTGTAGCCAAATGCTTTTTGATATTTCAAAACCGAATCATCTGTAAGATGTGAGAAAGTAACTCTTGGCTCCGGCAATTCTTCCAAACGGATTTTATATTGATTCAGCCAGTCGCCATATGTTTTTTGAGAACAAATAGTTGCTTTCAGATCATCATCGCTGATGATGCGGCCCTGCTCCATATCCACTACAAACATTTTTCCCGGCTGCAGTCTTCCTTTTTCTTTAATCATTTTCGGGTCCACAGGCAATGTACCTGTTTCACTCGCCATGATAACACGGTCATCGGTAGTAACACAATAACGTGAAGGACGCAAACCATTCCTGTCGAGTGTAGCGCCAATCATTTTACCATCAGTAAAAGAAATAGAAGCGGGGCCATCCCAGGGTTCCATAATACTTGCATGGTATTCATAAAAAGCTTTCTTCGCAGCATCCATCTGTTCATTGCCATCCCATGCTTCGGGTATCAGCATCATCATTACATGCGGAAGGCTGCGCCCCGTCATCGTCAGCAGTTCTATCATATTATCTAAGCAGGCAGAGTCCGACTGATCATTGGAAACAATCGGCACCAGTATTTCCATTTCTTCTTTGGTAAACAAAGGAGAAACAAATCCCTGCTCACTGGTGCGCAGCCAGTTCAGGTTTCCCTGCAGTGTATTGATTTCACCATTGTGTGCAATATAACGGAAGGGCTGCGCCAGCCGCCAGCTTGGAAAAGTATTTGTAGCAAACCGGCTATGAATTAAACCAAATGCACTCACCACTCTTTTATTGCTGAGGTCAGGAAAATACTGGCGGAGTTGTATACTGGTGAGTTGACCTTTATACACAACTGTTTTATACGAAAGCGATGCAATGTAAAAACCAATCGCATCTTTTTTCACCGTATTTAAAATAGTATGCGTTGCATATTTTTTCAGTACAAATAATTTGCGTTCAAATTCACCGGGGTTGGTGATATGATCGGGGCAGGCAATAAACACCTGCTCTATCTCCGGCTCCACACTCAGTGCGGTGGCGCCAATGCCATCCGGATTTACGGGTACTTTGCGGTAAGCAAGAACTTCCATGCCGAGTTTTTCCACCGAGCGGTTAAAAATATCACGGCACTCTTCCCGCAAACGGATTTCTTTTGGAAAAAATAAAACACCCACGGCATATTTACCATAGGCAGGCAGGTGCACACCGAGTTTTATGCATTCATCAAAAAAGAATTCATGCGGTGTCTGGATCATGATACCGGCACCATCACCCGTATTTACTTCGCAGCCGCAGGCACCGCGATGCTCCATATTTTCCAATACAGTGAGGGCATCAGAAATATTCTGGTGACTTTTATTGCCTTTGATACTTGCTACGAAGCCGATACCACAGGCATCATGTTCAAAGCGGGAATCGTACAGACCTTGGTTGCTTGCCATCGTTGAATGGAAATAATTTGGGGTTATAAAATAAAATTAAAGCTTGGAAATTGCTGGCAGGCAACTTGGCCGAAGATACGAAAAACACGAACTCTAACCTACCTGCACAGTAGGGTATTTTCCCCAGTAATTCACAATTCTAACGGGTGTTTGTAATAAGAGAGTAAGAATTATTATATACCCGGCAGTATTACTTCTATTGGGCTTCGGTTGCGTCGCACTCTTTTACGTTCTGTTCGCTATTGAGCAAACGACTATTCATTTAATGCATCTCCTTCATTTCCTTTAGATTTGCTTTAGACATATAATACTATTATTAACTAATAGCGTTGCTGACGTTTCTTCTTAGGTAAAACCTCGGAAATTTTAATTGTAAGTAAGAAACAGTTCAAGCGATGCACCCGAAAGGGTGCGTCTTCTTGCTGTTTTCTATACTTACATGGCCTCCGAGGGCCTTACCTAAGGTAGGATTCAAGCGGAGGATTGCACCCGTTTTTATTCTGCAGTTGGCAATCTAAACCAACTGCCAATGACAATTTCTGAAATTCTAAAGGATAGCAATTACAGTAGTGAACTTTTCTCTGACAAAGAGATAAACGAATTGGAACAGCTTATTTCCATTCGTGAGAGTAAAGGGAAAAGGACAGCTTGGGTAAAGTGCGTTATTCGTGGGAAAGAAATTAAACTCAATCCCGAAGAAATTGTAAGACAGCTTTACATCAACCGACTGATTAATCATTACAAATATCCTCAGCAACTCATACAAGTTGAAGTAGGAATAAACTTCGGTGTAGAAGTAAAACGAGCAGACATTGTTGTTTACGATAACAACAGACCCGATGCACATTACATCATTGTAGAAAACAAAAAACCGAAACTCAAAGAAGGCAAAGAGCAATTAAAAAGTTATTGCAATGCGACAGGCGCACCAATTGGAATTTGGAGCAATGGAAGCATTGAACAATTTTACCACCGAACAGATCCTAACTATTTCAGCGAACTTTCTGACTTGCCATTCGGCTTTGAGAACCTTGACGATTTTCTCAAACAAAGAAATCAATTCACCATTCTTGAATTGTTCAAGTATGATAGATTGAAAGATAAAACACTCAAACAAATTATTCTTGAATTGGAAGATGAAGTATTGGCAAATGCAGGAGTTGATGTATTTGAAGAATGTTTCAAACTAATTTTCGCC
>JANPEU010000305.1:0-1534 GCA_031423175.1 Bacteroidota bacterium | reverse complement strand
GTTACGGCGACGATGTTTGATGAATTTTCAAAACAAACTGATAAAATCAAAAAACCACAATCGCAAGAAATTATTAATCAAGACACAGTTGTAAAAATTGCTTCTATTATTCAGCGTGAGGCTGGTGGCAAATCTGATATGAGATTGATATCTGGCATTATTTGGAATCGTATTTTTGCTGGCATGAAGTTGCAAATGGATGCGACACTTCAATATGCTAAAGGCAATGAAGAAGATGGTTGGTGGCAAAAAGTTAATACAGAAGATAAAAAAATAAAGTCAGCTTATAACACGTATACCAATATTGGCTTTCCACCTGGTCCTATTGCCAATCCAGGCCTAGATGCTATTGAGGCTGCCTACAATCCACAAAAAACTGAGTGCATTTTTTATCTACACGATAAAAATAGTAAAATCCATTGTTCCAAAACTTACGAAGAACATAAGCAAAACATAGCTAGATATTATTAGGTATTGCATTTTTATCAAAATAATATAAAATATCTTCATCTGGGCCCTTAGCTCATCTGGCTAGAGCGCCTCATTTGCAATGAGGAGGTGGCAGGTTCGAGTCCTGTAGGGTCCACAAAATTTACAAAATCTAAACTACTTTAGGTTTTGTAAATTTTGTGGATTTTTATTCCGGGGTAGCTCAGTGGTACCTGCCTGCCGGCAGGCAGGGAGCGGTCGCCTGATGTACAATGTATAATTAAGATAATGGATTATTTTGTTTATGCTATTAAAAGTAGTAAAGATCGACGTATTTATGTAGGAATGAGTTTGAATCCAGAGAAAAGATTAAAATCTCATAATGCCGGGGAAGTTTTTTCTACAAAAGGATTCAGGCCTTGGACTCTGTTATTTTTTGAAAATTGTGGTACACAGAGAATGTATGCTAGAAAAAGAGAAAAATATTGGAAATCAGGGATAGGAAAAGAAAAGTTGAAAATAAAATATTCCGGGGTAGCTCAGTGGTAGAGCGGTCGCCTGTTAAGCGATTGGTCGTAGGTTCGATCCCTACCCCCGGAGCCAGCGAGAAACAAGAATTGCTTAGTTTATTTTGCTTATGATATAATAGAATTATGAAGAAAGTAGCTAAAAAAAGTACCGAAAAGTATATAACCGAAAAAAACTTTGAAAAGCATATGGGCGGTATAGCCCGCTCTTTTACTCGGATTGAAGAATCACTAGAAATGATAGTTAGAGAACTTAAAAATCTACATGAAGATAATAAATAAATGAGAAGTACTGTATCTAGTTTTACTAGTGATGTTTCATCACACGATCATAAAATTGATAATTTAATAATACGTGTGGAAAGGTTAGAATCGAAGGCAAAAAACTAAATATAATATTATGAACGTCGTGCAAGTTATACTAAGGCTAACAAGTGCTTAATTTGTTGCAACGAAACACTAGGAAAAGGGAATACCGCTTCCTATTTAATATTTTGTAAGTTGTGCTTTCAAGCAAGCCAAATTTTTAGTCTTATTTTTGAATGCTTATTTTTACTACCCCGCCTACAAAAGATATG
>JANPEU010000304.1:0-35615 GCA_031423175.1 Bacteroidota bacterium | reverse complement strand
CCTACCAAACCAAGATGATCCCGGAGTACCCATAAAAGAGGAGTATCGGCTGCAACATCAGCACGGTATTCTTTCCCGTTTACTTTTAAATTATAAATAGGCATTTGTTATTTTATTTGTAGTTTGAAGTTAAACAAAAGTAATTGAGTAAAAAAATGAGTTAAATTGTTTTTGGTAGAATAACTGTTTAATGCAGATACTGGAAATTAAAAACTGATCCACCTTGTTACAAGCATATTCGTAGTTCAAAAAGTACAGTTTTGTAATAAAATGTCAAAGTCTTATAGCTGCATTTCACTTAAAATAAGTTGTCAGATTTTGGAAAATAGAATTTATTTTTTTGTGATTTATCATTTACAACTCTGGTTACCCTTTGTAGAATTTCTTTCGATCAGTTTTGAATTTAATACTGTTTTTTCTTTTAGAAAATGATTCCCTTTTTTTTCTATTAATTTGAAAAGTATATCTGCAGCTTCGCTGCCCATCTCAAACGCTGGTTGGGTTATAGTTGTTAAAGATGGATTTAAAAACACTGCTGTATACGAATTAGAAAAAGTGATTATTTTAATATCCTTCGGAATATTTAATTTTAATTCAATGCAAATTTCATAAGTAGTAATAGCAAGTTTCTCCACGGAGGCAAATATGCCATCGGGTCTGTTTTTTCTTTTTAATAACTTTTGAATGAATTTTTTATTCTTATTATCGTCTCCGTTACAGAATACGATAAGATTCTCATCCTTTTTTATTTTATGTTTTTTTAATGCTTCCAGGTATCCATTCATTCTATTATTACTTATCGATAGGTTTTGCGAAATAGACAGAAACCCTATACGCTTACACCCATTTTCTATCAGGTGTTCAGTTGCTTTCATACCGCTATTGTAATCATCCGTAGTAACCTTTGGTACATTTATATTTTCAGCTGTTCTGTCAAAAAAAACAAGTGGTATTTCTTTTTCTTTTAATTCTTCCAGGTGAGCTGTATCTGTTGTTTGCTCAGCTAAAGACATCATGATTCCATCAACTCTTCCATTTTGTAAAAGTTTAGTAATCGATATTTCTTTTTGCATATCCTCATGTGTCAGATAAATTAATACATGATATCCTTTTTCCTGTGCAATTGACTCAATGCCGTTAATAACTGGTCCGAAAAAATCATTGACTACTTCAGGAATAACTACAGCAATTGTTTTGCTTTTTTGTTTTCGGAAACTGCTGGCTAATGGATTGACCTGGAAATTTACTTCTTTTGCTTTTGCCAGCACTCTGTTTTTTGTACTGATGCTAATTTCGTGGCTGTCACGCAAAGCTTTTGAAACTGTAGAGAAAGATAAATTCAGCTCTTTGGCAAGTTGTTTTAGATTCATAACAGCATATTAATATTTTCAAAAATTTTTGTAAGGGGCTAATGGAAATATAGGTTGTATTTTGTGTAATTTACGAAAACCTTCTACAACGTTGTAGCAAATAAATACTATGTAAAATGTAAGTAGTAGTATTTTTTCCTTGATATTAACAGCATCGAAAAAAATAATCTCATTATTAAAATCTACTTCTTTGCAAAAAAAGAAAACACATCTTTATTTATTTTTGAAAAACAATTTTAAATCATTACACTAAAATGGACAACAAAGAAATAGATGTAATCGTAAATAAAATATTTGTCGCAATTGAAAAACTGATTCCGGTATACATGGAAGTTCCGGAAGATAAAAACATCTCAAATGGGAATTTAGCAGTCTGTATAATTGATGACAATGGATTGATACATGGAAAAATGTTTGGAACAATTAAAGCAAGGTTACGGCAATCTTATAAAGTGGCATGGGCAAAGGCAAGCCAGGTTTGGCTTACCGGAGTAAAAACTGGTGAATACGAAAGAATGGTTTTTAACAAAGAAGTTGGGGAAAATGCAAATGGAATTGAAGCACCCGACCTTATTGGATGGGAGGGTGGACAACCCCTAAAACTAAAAAACGGAACAAATCTTTCTGTTGGTTTTAGTGGCTTCAGGGGTACAACTGATATTGAAATTATGATAAGAGCACTAGCCAAAGCGGAACAGTATTAATTTTATCATCTAAAAAAGCTACACATGAAATACGAAGCAAATTCAGACCGTTATCAAAAAATGGAATACCGCAGATGTGGCAACAGTGGTTTAATGTTACCTGCTATATCACTTGGTCTGTGGCACAACTTCGGGCATATTGATTCTTTGGAAAATGCCCGCAATATGTTACGGGTTGCTTTTGATAATGGCATTACCCATTTTGATTTAGCAAATAACTACGGCCCGCCTCCGGGATCTGCAGAAGAAAATTTTGGAAAAATATTCAAGAATGATTTTATTTCTTACCGTGATGAGTTGATAATTTCTTCAAAAGCGGGTTGGGGTATGTGGCCCGGACCGTATGGGGACTGGGGCTCAAAAAAATATTTAGTAGCAAGTCTTGACCAAAGTTTAAAAAGGATGGGGCTTGAGTATGTAGATATTTTTTATCATCACCGGCCTGATCCCGAAACTCCCCTGGAAGAAACAATGGGTACACTTGATCTGATGGTGCGTCAGGGAAAAGCATTATATGTTGGTATATCAAGCTATCAACCGGAAGAAGCAGCAAAAGCAATTCAAATATTAAAAGAATTAGGAACACCATGTTTAATTCATCAGCCAAAATATTCCATGTTCGATCGCTGGGTGGAAGATGGCCTGTTGGATGTGTTGGAAGAAAATAAAGTTGGATGCATTCCTTTTTCTCCTCTTGCACAAGGCTTACTTAGCAACAAATATTTAAAGGGTATTCCTGAAGATTCAAGAGCCGCAAGCCATCGTGGTAATGGAGCCATTGATGAAGACCAGGTTTCCGATGAGAAAATTAAGAAAGTACGTCAATTAAATATACTGGCTGAAGAACGTGGACAGAACCTGGCACAAATGGCACTTGCGTGGATTTTGAAAGACAAACGTATCAGTTCTGTTTTAATTGGTGTAAGCAGGCCGGAGCAGATATTGGATTCTATTCGTTGTTTAGAAAATTATTCGTTTACAAGTGAAGAGCTTAACAGGATTAATAATATTTTACAATAGCAAAATATGAATTCTAAAAATGATTATATAATCGATATTGAATAATGGAATAAAAGGACGTTGAAAGTATTCAGTAATTAAAATCTGTATTCATATTTACTTTATCAGGTTAAAATTTATCGATTGATAAAACGCATAAAAAAAAATCAGTATTAAATAAACACCCGGTTTCCATAACTGTAATTTTCGCGGAATTCCCGAGGTGTACATTTTTTTTTCTTTTTAAATAATCGGTTGAAGTTGGAGATATTATTAAATCCGCAGTTGTAAGCTACTTCAGCTATTGATTGTGTTGTGTCTATTAATAATCGGGAAGCATTGCCCAATCTTAATTCAAGCAGGCTGTCCATAAATGTGATTCCTGTTCTGGCTTTAAAAAACCGACTGAATGAAACATTGGCCATATTGGTAAGTTTTGCTACTTCATTAAGCGTAATCGCTTTTTGAAAGTTCTGATTCATAAACTCTAATGCTTTTTCAATTCGCCGGCTGTTGTAAGAAAACTCAGTATTATTAAATGTTGAATCAGAAAGTACATGCATATTCCTTGAAATGGAAAGATCATGAAGAATAGATAATAACTCAAGTACAGAGTCGAATCCCTGTTTTTGATTCAACCCGTTTAATCGGGGCATAATCTGTTTTATAGTGAGTTTCGAAAAAAGAATTCCTTTGGCTGAACGCTCCATCATGTTTCTTATAAAACCTAATTGATTTCTTCTTAAAAATTTTTCATCAAACAAATCTTTATGAAATTGTAACGTTACTTCCCGTATCTCTTTGCTTTTGCATTTATGTGTTGCCCAGTAATGAGGCAGGTTCGATCCTACAAGCACTAACTCCATATCATCTATTTCACCAATATGATCTCCTATTATTCTTCTGGCACCCTGTGCATTAATAATAAGATTCAATTCCAGTTCTTCATGACTATGAAGGGGAAAATCAAATTCTGTTTTTACCCGGGTAAACATGGTAAAGCAATCGCTACTTGTCAACGGAATAATTTCACGCAATATATTTTTTTGCATACATTAAAAATTCTGGGGTAAAGCTATTGAAATAATGTTAATAAAGTATTGGTTGTTGCCTTGAATAGTAATATTGTTTAATATGAAATTTCCTTATTAAATATGGCTATAAAATAATTTCCGCAACTTTTTAAGGGGCATAAAGCATTATTAATAGATAAAATTGTATTAGTTTGTGGTTTGTCCAAAAGGCTATTTTTGAAAAAATAATTTATTAGTATCAGAAATGAGTTAATAGATTGTTGTATTTGTGCTTTGACATAAGTGGGAATAAAATAATCTATATTATTTACAAAACCTACGACAACGTTGTAGCAAATAAATACATTAAATAATGTCAGGGAGATTATTTTTTCCTGAATTTAACAGCGTCTAAAGATTTGGTCTCATATTAAAAACAAAACTGCTATGCTTAAAAAGAAAATCTCACATTCTGTTTCTTTGTTTTTACACGGCTTTTTTTCGAAAGCTCAGTCAAAAACAAAACAGCAATCGCTAACACTTCTGTTATGCGGTTTTTTGTGCATCAATTCATTTGCACAAGACAAAACAATTTCCGGAGTAGTTTCAGATCAAAATGGTAATCCGCTATCGGGTGCTACCATTTCTATTAAGGGAACAAAAAATTCTGTTACTTCAAATGCAAACGGTGCTTTTAAAATTACAGCACCTGATGCCACAAAATCTTTAGTGATTACTTACGTAGGCATGAAGGCACAGGAAATTTCTATCGAAGGAAAAGCAACCCTTGCGGTTTCTTTGAATCTTGCTGATAACAATTTAAGCGAAGTGGTAGTGATTGGTTATGGTGCTACTAAACGGGCAGATGTAACTTCTTCCATTTCCTCTATCAGCGAAAAAGATATTAAAAACCTTCCATTGTCCGGAGCCGATCAGGCATTACAGGGAAAACTGGCAGGTGTAACGGTGAATAGCAATGGAGGTCAGCCGGGTGGTGGCGTTTCTGTTCGTGTTCGTGGTTTTACATCTGTTAATGGTAATGAACCTTTATATGTAGTAGATGGTGTTCCGATCTTTTCAAGTGCAGGTAGTTTTAATTTCAGCGGTCTCGGTGGTGGAAGCGGTCAAAGCTCCAACAGTATTCTTGCTACATTAAATCCGAACGACATACAGTCTATTGACGTATTAAAAGATGCATCTGCACAGGCTATTTATGGCTCTGTTGCCGCAAATGGTGTAGTTATCATTACTACTAAGCGTGGTAAAGTTGGAGAAGGTAAAATAAATTATGATGTATATTATGGTCAGCAATACATTCCAAGAAAACTGGATATTATGAATCTTTCTGAATTTGCTCAATATCAAAATGGCATTTTTACGGAAGCAAATCAAACAAACCCAACTCTCGAATTTAAAGATCCTTCTGTGCTGGGTAAAGGAACTAACTGGCAGGATGCAATTTTTCAAACTGGTCAGATTCAAAATCATCAGTTGAGTTTTTCTGGCGGAAAAGATAAGACGACGTATTATTTCTCCATGAACTATTTCAATCAAAAAGGATTGTTGTTACAATCTACATTTAAGCGTTATGCAATAAGAGCAAGTATCGATCATCAGGTCAAAAGCTGGTTAAAAGCAGGATTCAGTATAAATGCAAATAAAAGTTCACAAAGACTTACACTCGCCGATGAGCAGGATGGCACTATTACACAGGCATTATTATTAAGTCCTGTTATATCTATTCGTAATCTGGATGGTACTTATGGCGGCCAAAGTGCTTTCGGTGGCCTTACTTATTACACGCAGAGTAATCCCGTAGCACAATCTGAAAACAGAAATAATACATCTGAACTTACAAAACTATATGGAAGTGTTTTTGGAGATTTTAAATTGACAAATTTTTTAAACTTCCGTTCAGAGATAAACTACGATTTTCAAACAACAAATAATCAGGCATTTCAGGCATCTTACTCCTCGGGAACTGCAATTTTTGCAAGCGATTTATTTAAACAAATAAATACAAGTTTCTTCTGGGCATGGAAAAATTATGTTTCATTAAATAAAGATTTCGGAAGACATAATGTAACATCTACAGTAGGGCATGAAAACTGGCAGTCACGTTATGAATATTTACAAGCCGAAGTAAAAAACTTGAATACAAATTCGCAGATTGCAATAAATAATAACGGAGCTCTACCGATTCAACCACAAGGTGCTCCATTCAGCTCTTCACAAGAGTCTTGGTTTGCACGTGCTGGTTATACTTTTGATAGTCGCTATTCTGTAAACCTTTCTTTTCGTGCAGATGCTTCTTCAAACTTTGGTCCTAATAATAAGTGGGGATATTTTCCTGCTGCTTCAATAGGATGGACTGTTACAAACGAAAAATTTGCTCAGAATATTAAAGGGCTGGATTATTTGAAAATAAGAATTGGTGGTGGTGCAGTGGGTAACCAAAATCCTCCTGGCGGCGCACCCAATCCTCCATACACACAGTTAATTACTTTTAATCAAAATGGTTTTGGACCAGGCAATTTTGTTCGTAATATCGGAAACCTTAATCTTAAATGGGAATCCGTAACTACATACAACGCAGGTGCTGACTTAAGTTTGTTAAATAGAAAATTAGATATTTCAGTGGATGTTTACAAAAAAACAACTGAGAATATGTTACTCTTTAGTTCTGTTCCAAGCTTTCTTGGTTTAAGCAGTGTACAGCCTCCGATATTAAATGCGGGTCAGATGACAAACAAAGGAATTGATCTTACAATTACAAGTTATAATATCAACAAAAAAGATATTACCTGGAAAACAACCGGAATCTTTTCTCATTATAAGAACAAATTAGACAAATTGATTAGTGCTACATCTTCTTTAGATGGAAGAATACAATTTAATACTGTAACTGTTACTCATACAGTTCCGGGACAGCCAGTTGGTTCTTATTTTGGTGGTGTAACCAATGGTTTATTTACATTAGCTGAAGCAACGGGTGGACAAATACCTGTACAATTTGGTTTGGGCTCTGCTGGTTCTGCTTCTGCTGCAGGCACATGGGCAGGCGATATTCGTTTCAAAGATTTAAGCGGACCTGCAGGAAAACCTGATGGAGTAATTGATAATTATGATGTAACATTTATTGGTAGTCCACATCCTAAATTTTCTTATGGTCTTACCAATACAGTGCGATACAAAGATTTTGACATCTCTTTGTTTTTACAAGGCAGTTATGGTGCTAAAATTTATAACTACCTACGCCGTCAGTTAGAAGGAGTTGAAAATTTGTACAGCAACCAATTGAATACAGTTCTTGATAGGTATACTGCAGCAAATACAAGTGGTACAATTCCAAGATTTACAGGTAGCAATAAAAACAATACTTCTGTATCGGACCGTTTTGTAGAAGATGGTTCTTATCTAAGAATACAGAATGTTTCAATCGGTTATAATGTGCCAAAGAATATTGCTAAGAAAATATTAATGACAAATTTGAAGGTTTATGTTTCTGCGCAAAATCTTTACACGTTTACAAAATATACAGGTTATGACCCTGAAATTGGTTCGTTTAACAGAAGTATTTTGCAAATGAATATTGACAACGGGCACTATCCAAATCCCCGTTCTTTCACAGCAGGTATCAATGCAGAATTTTAATTAATGAATTTTTAAAATAAGGTTATTATGAAAAATAAATTTATATATGCTTTGCTTTTAATCAGCCTCGCATCTTGTAAAAAAACATTTACTGACAGGCCTTCGCTGGCAGAACCAACGGTTGCAACTTATTATAATACCGCAGCACAAGTAAGCGGTGCCACTGGTACATTATATGGTCTTCCATGGTTCGATTATCAGGACAAAGCATTTGCTTGTATTGGCGAAGTAATGGGCGGCAACTCTTACACAGGCGATGGAGCATATTCAGCTTTTATGAATTTCTCGGTTTCTTCTACCGATCCGCGATTGGGAGAAGCCTGGAATGCTTTTTACAGAATAATGGGTTCTGCAAATGTGTTGATCAATACATTTAATGATAAAAAAGGATTGGGTGGTGATGCAGCTGTTTTGGATCCGGGTATTGCAGAAGCAAGATTTATACGCGGCGTTGCTGTTTTCTTTATTGCACGTATCTGGGGCGATGCACCCATTGTAACCGATCCGGGTGCATTAGCTATTACCGGCGAATTTCAAATACCACGTTATGTGCAGGATGACTTATTACGTTTTGCACTTGAAGATTTACAATATGCTGAAGCTAATTTGCCAGACGTTGGAAACAAAGGAAGAGTAAATAAATGGTCTGCAAAAGGAATGATGTCAAAAGTTTATTTGTATAAAAAGGATTATACGAATGCAAAGCTAAAAGCAGGGGAAGTAATTGCATCAAATAAATTTATATTGTTTGGAGACTATTTCGGAATGTTTAGTCAATCTTCAAATAATAATAATCCTGAATCTTTGTTTGCTTTGCAATGGGTTAACTCTCCTCAGTGGGGAACTCAAAATTCTTTGCAAGCTTATACAGCTCCAGGAAATCTTTTAATTACAAGTGATGGCTGGTCATCAACTATACCTTCATTGGATTTGCTGGCAGCTTACAAACCCGGTGATAAGCGTCGTAAATGGTCAATCATGGAGCATGGAAATATTTATCCAACTATGAAACCTGTAAGACCCGCAACAAGCCCCAATGATATAGCCTATAACGATTTTATGAAAAATGGTTATGTATATGATACAGGTGGTACCGCACAAACAGCAAGTAACCCATTACTGAATGTAAGAAACTCTTCAAGATCAAATTTTTCAAAATATGTAGTTGGTCCCGGAAGCGCTACTGAGCCGGTAGAAAAACAAAAAACACAAATCAACACTTATTTACTTCGCTATGCAGACGTATTATTGATATATGCAGAAGCAACCCTGGGAGCAAACGCATCTACATCAGACGCTTCTGCACTCGATGCATTTAATAAAGTACATAATGTACGTGCAGGATTGCCGGCAGTAGCCAGTTTAACAGCAGATGATATTTTTAAAGAGAGAAGAGTAGAGTTTGCTTTTGAAGGAGATTTTTGGTTCGATATTCAAAGACAGGGTTTGGCAAAAGCACAAGCTATTATTGCTGCACAGGAAAGAGGTCAGATAGACTATACAAGACCAGGTGGCGTAAATTCATTGCATGTAACGTTGAACTTACCCTATAAGCAATTATTTCTTCCAATTCCTTTGTCAGAAGTTACACAGAATCCTAAATTAAACGAACCTGCAGTTCGCTATTATTAATAATGAAAATTAAAAATTTGAGTATGAAAAATATATTTAATAAAAGTTTATTGCTGGTAAGTTTTGCATCGGCACTACTTATTGTTATCACATCTTGCAAAAAAGATAGTGATGGCAACCCGGCAGGTGAGCCTTCTCAAAGTCCATCGGCAAAATTGATCCGTCCCGATTCAGGTGCAGGTAATACAGTTTTGATTCTTGAAGGAACTGGCCTCTCCGATATCCGCACAATTGTATTTGAAAGAAATAGTGTACCCGGTACATTCAATCCGAATTTTAATACAGACTTATCACTTGTGTTTCGGGTTCCGGATACAGCATTTGGCGGTCCTCAAAATATCGTATTTACAAACAGTGCCGGTATATCTTTTTCTGTTCCATTTAAAGTTATTGCTCTTGCATCTGTAGCATCTGTGTCGAGTTATAGTTGGTCTGCTGGCGAACGCATAACATTAACCGGAAATAATCTAGATGATGTAAGTGCTGTTACATTTGATGTGGCGGGTACTGCTGCTACAATTGTTTCTAAAACAAGAAAGACGCTTGTTTTAACAATGCCTGCTTCTACAGTTGTTTCAACAAAATTCAAAATAACAAATGCTTCAGGTACGATTACGACTACACAGGAATTTATTAATGCCGATCAGGCATTTGTTTTCTTACGTGATGGTTATGGCAATGGCGAGCAAGATGCTTCATGGGGTGATGCCGGTGGTATTTCTTTAGTGCAAAAAATTTCAGGTCTTTCTTCTTATGGTAAAAATTATCAGAAAGGAAACTGGCACCTGATGGGTTTTGGATGGAATAATATTTCTCAGGGCAGCTATCAATATTTATCGTTTTGGATGAGAGGCGGTTTAATCGATCATGAAATTTTTGTAAACTCCAATCAAAGTGCTGGCGGAGTAAGGGCATATAATAGCTACGAAAAAATAGATGTAAGAGCTGGCGTATGGCAGTATTATAAACTTTCATTAGCTACATTGAAACTTTGGCAGAATGGAGCTGCATTCAATCAGATTGCCTGGTCAATAAAAGGGCCGGATAATGCAGATGAACTGATGTACCTGGATGATGTAATGCTGATAAAATAATTTATTGAAGATTTTTATAGAACGCAGATACGAGCTTGTTGGGAGAAACCATAGATTCCCGTATGCTTGGTATCTGCGTTTTTCTTGATGAGATTTTGCAATTGATTTTTCATTACCAACTATTCTAAATGTTAAGCAAAAAAAAATATTTAATTATTTTTTTACTTATCTTCTTTGTAAATTTTATATCGGCACAAAAAGTTTTGCCTTCCGATAAAAATGCAACAAAGGAAACTGTAAATCTTTATATCAATTTAAAAAAATTGCTACTGAAAGGTTTCATGTTTGGTCACCAGGATGATTTGGCTTATGGTGTTGGTTGGAAATATGAAATTGGAAGAAGTGATATTAAAGATGTAACAGGAGATTTACCAGCAGTATATGGTTGGGAATTAGGTCATCTTGAAATTGATAAGCCAACAAATCTTGATAGTGTGCCTTTCGATCGGATGTGTAAATTCATTAAAGATTCTTATAAACGGGGTGGTGTTACAACAATTAGCTGGCATTTAAATAACCCACTTACCGGAAAATCTGCCTGGGATCCTGCAGAGGGAACAGTTGCTGCTATACTACCGGGTGGCAACAAGCATGATTTATTTAAAACATGGTTGGACAAGGTAGCAGTTTTTATGAATGGTTTGACAGGAAGTAAAGGTGAAATGATTCCCATTATTTTTCGTCCTTTTCATGAGTTGAATGGAAATTGGTTTTGGTGGGGTGGTAAACACTGCACACCGGATGAGTTTAAAAAACTATGGAGGTTTACTGTAGGCTATCTGCGGAATGAAAAAAAAATACATCATCTTTTGTATGCATTCAACACGGATCGGTATAATTCAAAAGAGGAATATTTATCTAAGTATCCAGGTGATGAATGGGTGGATATAATTGGTTTCGATATTTATCAACGAAATACTACCAATGAGAAATATATTCAGGATATTGAACCCATGCTTTCAACGTTGGAATTAATCGCTAGAGAAAAAAATAAAATTCCTGCACTGACAGAGTTCGGAGGAAATTTATCTGACAGTATCTGGTGGACGGGTACATTTCTTAAAGTACTCAGGGAACATAAAGTATCTTTTGTCCTGGGGTGGAGAAATGCAGGCGCAAAACCGGGTGGTGAATTTGAATATTATGTTCCTTATAAAGGACATAAAACGGAAAATGATTTTCTAAAGTTTTATAACGATAAAAAAACATTATTTCAAAAAGATATTACTAAAAAAAAATTGTATAACTAAGTTTCATAAGCAGAGTAGTCATAAGCAGAAGGTTGCGGTCTGAGAAATCAGTCTGCAGCCTTATTTTTAAAAAATAAATTATAAAAAACCCGGATGCGTTTATCCACTCTTGATATTAGTATCGTTTTATTGTACCTCGCTTCCATGCTTATGATAGGTTGGTATTTTAGAAAAAAGGCAAGGCAGAATAAAGAAAGTTATCTCATGGGAGGAAAAAGTCTGCCCTGGTATATGTTGGGACTTAGCGATGCCAGTGATATGTTTGATATCAGCGGAACCATGTGGATGGTGGCTCTTTGTTTTGTATATGGCTTAAAAAGTATCTGGATCCCTTGGTTATGGCCCGTATTCAATCAGGTATTCATGATGATGTTTTTGAGTAAATGGCTTCGTCGCAGTAATGCAAACACGGGGGCCGAATGGTTACAAACCAGATTTGGAAAAATTGGGGCAGGTGTAAAAGGTTCTCATGCTATTATTATTGCATTTGCACTCATAAGCTGTCTTGGGTTTTTAGCGTATGGATTTATTGGCCTTGGAAAATTTATGGAAATATTTATTCCATGGGATTTAGTACAGGATTATATTCCATTTCATATATCCGAAAAATATGTTCCGCATTTTTATGGCATCGTGTTCACCTTGTTTGCTATGTTCTATTCCATTTTGGGCGGAATGCACAGCATTGTTGTTGGCGATGTGATTAAATATATTGTAATGACAGTTGCCTGCATTGCTATAGGTGTTATTGCCATGCAACATCTGAGTGGAAATAAATTAAATGTTCCGGAAGGATGGAACGATCCTTTTTTTAGCTGGAAATTAAATCTTGATTGGTCTGCAATAGCAGCTGATGCAAATAAAAAGATTGCAAAAGATGGTTTTAGCCTTTTCGGTTTATTTTTTATGATGATGTTGTTGAAAGGTGTATTTGCATCACTTGCGGGTCCGGCTCCTAATTACGATATGCAAAAAGTATTAAGTACCCGCAGCCCCAAAGAGGCAAGTAAGATGTCTGGTTTTGTTAGTATTATTTTATTACCCATTCGCTACACTATGGTGATCGGGCTTACCGTACTTGCCTTGTTATATTACAACCAGCTTCATTTAAAAGGCCCCGATGGAGTTACAGATTTTGAGAGAGTATTGCCGGCTACCATAAATACTTTTCTTCCGGTAGGAATTCTAGGCATTGTTGTTACGGGTTTACTCGGAGCATTCATGGGAACTTTCAGCGGTACGCTAAATGCAGCACAGGCATATATTGTAAATGATATTTATTTAAAATATATAAATCCGAATGCAAGCAATAAAAAAACGATCTCCATGAATTATATCGTTGGAGTTTTAGTTGTTGTTGTAGGAATATTTTTTGGTTTTATGGCGCAGGATGTTAATGATTTACTCCAATGGATAGTGGGTGGATTATATGGTGGGTATGTGGCAGCTAATTGTTTAAAATGGTACTGGTGGCGTTTCAATGCAAATGGATTTTTCTGGGGAATGCTGGTTGGTATTGTTGGTGCTATGGCGATGAGGTATGTTACCACAGGGTTGCCGTTATATTGGTGGCCTTTGTTATTCGTTTTTTCAATGGCCGGTTGTATTATCGGTACCTATGCTGCACCACCAACAGATGAAGCAACATTAAAATCATTTTATAAAACGGTAAGACCCTGGGGTTTTTGGAAGCCCGTTCATGAATTAGTTGTTGCAGATGATCCGGGCTTCGTTGCAAATATGCGTTTCAGATTAGATATGTTTAATGTGGTACTGGGAATAATTGCACAGTTATGCCTTACTATTTTTCCAATGTATTTAATATTAAACATGCACTTGCCATTATTCATCACGATTGCAATACTGGCTGTTATTGTTTTTATTTTAAAAAGAACCTGGTGGAATAAATTAGAAGATTGATAATTTAAAAAAAGAATGTATGCGAAATGAGTTTTTTAACCGGTTAGCATTGTTGGAAAGTAATTATGAAAGATTAATTCAACAGGGTAATGAAAAAAAAGAAACGGGGAATGGCATTTATGACCGTTACAAATATCCTGTATTAACTGCAGCGCATACGCCTTTATTCTGGCAGTATGATTTAAATTTTGAAACCAACCCATATCTAATGCAGCGCATCGGAATTAATGCAGTGTTTAATGCGGGTGCAATAAAGTGGGATGATAAATATTTGGTGGTTGCAAGAGTGGAAGCTGCTGATCGGAAATCATTTTTTGCCATCGCAGAAAGCGCCAATGGTATTGATAATTTTAAATTTCATGAATATCCGTTGGAGATACCAGAAACAACAGTTCCCGATTCCAATATTTACGATATGAGGTTGGTGCAGCATGAAGATGGCTGGATATATGGCTTGTTTTGTACAGAACGTAGAGATGCATCAGCTCCTGCCGGAAACCAGTCAGCAGCCATTGCACAATGCGGAATTGCACGTACAAAAGATTTAATTGTTTGGGAACGATTAAATGATTTGGTAACACCATCACCTCAGCAACGCAATGTTGTGTTGCATCCGGAGTTTGTAAACGGACGCTATGCTTTTTACACCCGGCCACAGGATAAATTTATTGAAGCTGGTAATGGCGGAGGCATTGGTTTCGGATTAAGCGATTGTATAGAAGAAGCAAAAATTGAAATAGAAAAAGTAATCGACCCCAAAGTTTATCATACGAATTATGAAATGAAAAATGGGTTGGGGCCGGCGCCCATCAAAACAAAAGAAGGATGGCTTCATCTTGCACACGGAGTAAGAAATACAGCATCGGGATTGCGTTATGTGTTATACCTGTTCATGACGGATTTAAATGACATCACAAAAGTGATTTATAAACCCGCCGGATATTTTATGGCACCGGAAGGCGATGAAAGAATTGGAGATGTATCAAATGTTGTATTCAGCAACGGTTGGATTGCAGATATGGATGGCTCAGTTTTTGTCTATTACGCTTCGTCTGATACAAGATTACATGTGGCTACCTCTTCTATTGATAAATTAATAGATTATGTGAAAAATTCACCTGCTGATGGGTTTTCTTCAACAGAAACTGTAAAGTCGATTACAGAGTTAATTGAAAAAAATCAGGAAGCCCTGTTAGTCAAAACTGGTTCTTCTTTGGAGTATAAAAATAAAAGCTAATGTTATCGGCTCCTGCAACAGATATTAATGAAAATTTGCTTCAGTATAAAGATGAAGTAACAGCAGAATTGAATGCTATTCTTTCATGGTGGTCGGAATATATGATTGATAATAGCAATGGAGGTTTTTACGGTTCTGTTAGCAATAAAAACATTCCTGACAGTGAGGCACCGAAAGGTATTGTACTCAACAGCCGGATACTTTATACTTTTTCAGCCGCCTATAATTTTACAAAGACAAAGTCTTACCTGGATATTGCAACCCGTGCATATCAATATATTCTGAATTGTTTTATGGATCATGAGCATGGCGGCATTTACTGGTCAGTAAATTCAAAAGGAATAATGCTGGATGGAAAGAAACAAATTTATGGGCTTGCGTTTTGTATCTATGGCCTTGCAGAGTTTTATAAAATAAATAAAAATAACCAGGCTTTGCAGTTTGCAACAGACCTGTACCGGGTCATAGAAAAACACAGTTACGATAAAAGCAAAAAGGGATACATAGAGGCATTTACAAGAGAATGGAACGACACGGGTGATCTGCGACTGAGCAATAAAGATGACAATGAACGAAAAACAATGAATACACATTTGCATATCATAGAAGCATATGCAAATCTTTATTCAGTTTGGAGGGATGAAACATTACGAACAAAAATCGGATCACTACTTGAATTATTCGATACATATTTTATCAACAAAGAAAATTATCATCTCAATTTATTTTTTAATGAAGATTGGGTGTCGAAATCGTCACTGATTTCTTATGGCCATGATATAGAAGCCGCATGGCTGTTACAACGATGCGCAGAAATTGCCGGTCACGGTTTTTTTGAAAACCATTTCAAGGAGCTGTCTGTTTTCATAACGGATGCAGCAACGGAGGGTTTGGATGATGATGGGGGGATGTGGTACGAATACAATCCTGATGAAAATTATTTAATTAAAGAAAAGCATTCCTGGTGCCAGGCCGAAGCAATGATTGGTTTTTACAATGCATATCAGTTAACCCGGGATAAAAAATACATTGAACTTTCAAGACGAAGTTGGAGTTTTATTAAAAAAAATATTCTGGATAAAAATAATGGAGAATGGTTTTGGGGTGTGTATGCAGATGGTTCAGTAATGAATAAAGAAAAAGCAGGATTTTGGAAATGTCCATATCATAGCAGTAGGGCATGTATTGAAATTATTCAACGAATTAATGAACAATTAAAATAAACGGGATGAAAAGAATTTCTATTTTTGTGGTTGTTATTTCAATGATTTTCGCCTCTTGCAGTAATAAATCCGGTGGTGTTACCCCACCGCCAAACCCTCCACCAGTAGTTGTGCCACCAGTAGTAACTGTACATCAACCGAATTTTTATGTATCCGGCAAAAATTTAAAAGACAGCGCCGGAAATAATTTTATTATTCGTGGAAATACTTTCCCTGTTTTTTGGTATCCCAACGATTATAAGCCTGCTATTGCTGCTGCTGCAAAAATAAAATGCAATGCAGCAAGATTGGTTTGGCAACTCCGGGTGGAAGCATGGACACCTGCTTTATCTAAATTGGATGAAGCCCTGGCAGAATGTATTGCGAACAAAATGGTTCCGATTGTAGAGTTACATGATTTTACGGGAGGTACCAGCGCTGCAGATATTACAAATGCAGCCGCTTATTTTGTGCGGGCAGATGTAAAAGCAATAATAGATAAATATAGTTATGTGATTATTATAAATATTGCAAACGAATGGGGCGATAATAATGTTAGCGATCTTGCCTGGAAGAATGCATACTTACCTGCAATAACTACGATTCGGAATGCAGGATATAAAGTTCCAATCATGATTGATGCTCCCGGTTATGGGCAAAGAGAAACCGCAATCGTTGCACATGGTGAGGAATTATTGAACAGCGATCCACTAAAGAATATAATTTTTAGTGCACATGGATATTCCAATTGGAATGTAAGTTCAACTTATAGTAACCGCATCAATGCAATACTTGCAAAAAATCTTTGTTTTGTATTTGGCGAGTTTGGCTGGAATGTTCCGGACAATCAGCAACCCGCAAGTTTTACATGCAAAGTTGATGCACCATTGCTCATGCAGTTATGCCAGGCAAACAATGTTGGTTATATAGCCTGGAGTTGGAAAGGGAATGATGCCGCCAATGCATGTTTTGATATGTGCACAAGCTGGAGTGATACATCTTTCTTAACTACATGGGGCAGGCAATGGGCTTATGATGCAAATGGAGTTAAGAATACAGCTGTAAAAGCAACCGTATTCCCATAACTGTTTTTGTTATTTATAAATTGATTAATTTTTTAAGTGCAAATAATTACAATTGAATGAAAACATTTTCTTTAAGCATATCAGCAGCAATATTTTTTTTAATTTTTTTTGTTGGTTGTAAAAAATCTGGCGGCGGCGGTGGTGGTATCACTCCCCCGCCAACCGACACGACTGTTATTATTGCGCCAGCTGTTGATCCTACACTCGCTGCTACGATTGGTTTTTTTATGGATGACTGGCAACCAAAAAATTTTACCGCTCCATCTTTCACAAATTCAGCTACCCCCTCAGCTTCAGGTGTTACTGTTACAGTTGACAGAAGCAATATCATTACAAAAATTTCACGTTCGCTTTTTAGCAACAATGCAAATATCTGGATGTCACAAATGGTAACCGAATCTTCATTGATAGATTATGTCTCTGCTATACATCCTCATATCATTCGTTTCCCGGGAGGTAGTATCAGCGATGTTTTTTTTTGGAATGCGCAAAAAAATGCTCCGCCTTCTGATGCACCTGCGCAGTTACTCAATGCTGCGGGTGTAAGTAGCGCTGCAGGTTTTTGGTTTGGAAAAAATTCAGAAAGCTGGACATGTTCTCTCGATAATTATTATAATATGCTCCAGCAAACAGGCAATCAGGGAATGTTAACCATCAATTATGGATATGCCCGTTATGGAAAAAGTGTAAATCCTGTTGCAACAGCTGCTCATCTTGCAGCAGATTGGGTTCGTTATGATAATGGACGTACAAAATATTGGGAAATTGGTAATGAAAATTTTGGTGATTGGGAAGCAGGCTATCGGATTAAGCTTTCAGATAATCAGGACGGACAACCCGAATTATTATCCGGGCAATTATATGGTCAGCACTTTAAAGTTTTTTCTGATTCAATGAAAAAAGCCGCACTGGAAATTGGCAAAACAATTTACATTGGCGCTGTTACGTATGAAGCTGCACCGCAATCCTGGATGACTGAAACAAACAAAAACTGGAACTCAGGTTTGTTTGCTGCTGCCAGTAACACTCCCGATTATAATATTCTGCATAATTATTATACCCCTTATCTTACCAATGCTACAGCAGATGTAATTTTAAATACACCGATACCTGTTACACAAACCATGATGGATTATGTAAAACAATCCTTAATTACAGCGGGTCTTACAACAAAACCAATAATACTTGGTGAGTGGAATATTTTTTCTGTCGGTTCCAAACAACAGGTATCACATATCAATGGATTGCATGCCTTGATGGTAATTGGAGAAGCCATGAAAAATAAATTTGGAATGACAGCACGTTGGGATATGGCGAATAGCTGGGATAATGGAGATGATCATGGTATGTTTAATATCGGTAATGAACCCGATGGCGTGCCCAAATGGAATCCACGACCTGCCTACTATCACATGTACTTCTTTCAGAAATTTTTGGGAGATAGAATGGTATCTTCTACTTCTAACGATGTAGATATTATAAGTTATGCATCTTCCTACTCATCAGGTGAAGTGGGTCTGACGTTGATTAATAAATCGAATGCAGGTAAATCAGTTGAGATAGATATAAAGAATTTCAGAAAAGGAACTAAATTTTATTGGTATACAATAACAGGTGCTGGTGATAATGGTGAGTTTTCCCGAAAAGTAATTATTAATGGTTCAGGTACTACACTTGCTGCCGGCGGCCCTACCGATTATAAAACAATCAATGCATTTGCAGCAGATGTATCTGGAGGCTTACGTGTAAATGTTCCTCCACGGGCAGCCGTTTTTATGTTAGTTGAAAAAAAATAGTAAGAATATTTAAATTTTAATAAAAGGATCAAAACATATCAACAATGACTTATATGAGAAAATTTTTTTTAACACTATTCGTTTTTAATTATTGTTTTTCAACTACTGCACAACCCGTTTTGTTAAAGCGGGAAACAGATGAACAAAAAGCAGTAGCCCTGGTGAAGAAAATGACATTGGAGGAAAAAGTCGGACAAATGACTCAGGTAACTTTTGCTGTAATTGCAAAAGGTGGTTGGGGAGATACAGAAGGTAATGTAGATCCTGCTGCACTAAAGAAAGCAGTTGTACAATATCATGTAGGTTCTATTTTGAATGTAAATGCACATGCTTTCTCAGTTGAAAAATGGAATAGTATCATTACACAAATTCAGGATGAAGTAAAAAATACAAAATTGAAAATTCCGGTTATCTATGGATTAGATGGCATGCATGGGCAAACTTATACGTTGAATTCGACTTTGTTTCCACAAAATATTGGAATGGCCGCAACAAGAAATATTTCATTAGTATCAGCAACAGCAAAAGTAACCGGCAAAGAGCTTCGGGCATCTGGTGTTCGTTGGAATTTTGCACCGGTATTAGATATCGGACGCCAGCCTTTATGGTCTCGGTTTCCAGAAACTTACGGCGAAGATGTTTTAATAACTAAAACAATGGGTGCTGCTGCTGTAAAAGCATATGAAGAAGACGGATTAAAAAATCCAACCGCAGTTGCAAGTTGTTTGAAACATTATCTTGGTTATTCAGCACCCAGAAATGGAAAAGACAGAACACCTGCTTATATACCTGAAATAGAATTGCGGGAATATTATTTACCATCATTTGCAGCTGCAGTAAAAGCAGGTGCTTCTTCAGTTATGGTAAACTCTGGCGAAATAAATGGCGAACCGGTACATGCAAGTAAATATTTACTAACGGATCTATTAAGAAAAGAATTGGGTTTCCAGGGTGTGATTGTAACGGATTGGGAAGATATTATTCGTTTATATACACGTCATAATGTTGCAAACTCTCCACGGCAAGCAGTTGTTATGGCTATTAATGCAGGAATTGATATGAGCATGGTGCCTTCCGATTTTTCTTTTTATGATTTATTAATCGAAGCAGTAAATAAAGGTGAAGTGCCAATGAGCCGTATTGATGATGCCGTAAAAAGAATTTTGATTTTAAAATATAAAGTTGGGCTGTTTGATAATCCATATCCGGAAGCAGCAGCAAAAAATAATTTTGGAAAAACGGAGTATCAAACACTGGCATTGGATGCGGCACATGAAGCCATGACATTATTAAAAAATCAAAATGATATTCTTCCGCTTTCAAAAAATGCAAAAGTACTTGTTGCTGGCCCATCTGCGCAAAGTATAACTGCTTTGAACGGTTGTTGGAGTTATACATGGCAGGGTAATAATGAACAATGGTATCCTGCAGATAGTAAAACTATTTTTCAGGCTATTTCGGATAAACTTGGTGCATCAAACGTAATTACTACTACCGTTAAAGGATTTAGTAATGCGGTAAACTTTGATGCAGCAAAATTAACTTCAGCTGCAGTTGGTATGGATGCAATTATTTTATGTGTTGGTGAAGATGCATATGCAGAAAGCCCGGGTAATACAAGAGAAATGGCCTTACCAGAAGAACAAATTACATTGATAAAAGCAGCAGCTGCTACCGGTAAACCGGTTATACTTGTGTTGACAGAAGGAAGACCACGTTTTATTACCGGCATTGAACCCTTAGTGAAAGGAATATTAATGTCGTACTGGAGTGGTAAAAAAGCAGCCGAAGCCATTGCAGATGTATTGTTTGGAGATTATAATCCGGATGGCCGTTTGCCATTCAGTTATCCAAAAAGTATTGGCGAAATAGTACTCTATGATAGAAAACCTTCAGAAGAAATCCGTGAAGTGTTTAATGATGATATACATACTGGCTACGAACCGCTTTATGCTTTTGGACATGGATTAAGTTATACAACATTTGAATATTCCGAAATGCGATTGAGTAAAACAACAATTACTGCAAACGAAAAATTAACCATAAGTATCGGTATAAAAAATACGGGCAATCGGGACGGTAAACATTCGGTGGAACTTTATACAAGAGATATGTATGCAAGCATCACTCCATCAATGAAACGATTAAGGGCTTTTCAGAAAATAAATTTAAAAGCAGGGGAAAGTAAAACGATTACGTTTGTTGTGGATAAAAATGATTTGGCTTTTGTAAATGCGAAACTGAAAACGGTAACTGAACCGGGCGAATTTGAGATAATGATTGGCGATAAGAAGATGAAGTTTAGTTTTAAATAATATTTTACTTAATGAAATTCGTAATACCTGTTATCCTGGCGGTTTTCATTTTTGCGTCCTGCAACAACAGGAGCAATGAAAAAAAGCAAACAGGTTTTTATTTTAATAATCTTCCGGCTTCAAAAACAGGAATTGATTTTGAAAACACGATTACTGAATCCGATTCATTAAATCTGCTTGTACATGAATACGCCTATATGGGCGGTGGTGTGGGTATCGGCGATTTTGATAATGATGGTTTGCAGGATATTTTCTTTTCTGCTAATCAAAAAAGTTCAGGATTGTTTCATAACCAAGGTGGGATGAGGTTTGAAAATATTACTAAGAGTGCAGGCGTTGAGACAAATAAATGGTGTGCAGGTGTAAGCATTGTTGATATTAATCAGGATGGCTGGCAGGATATTTATGTTTGTGTTTCGGGGCAGGTGCCTGCAGAAAGAAGAAAAAATTATTTATTTATCAATCAGCACAATCTTACGTTTAAAGAAGAGGCGGAGGCATACAATATTGCGGATACATCATTTTCCACACAAGCCGCATTCTTCGATTATGATAAAGATGGTGATCTTGATATGTATCTTTTAAATTTTTTATTGAAAGGAGACCGTAACCAGGTTCGTTCAAAAATTGTAAATGGAAAATCATGGATGGCCGATGTGCTCTATAGAAATGAAGGAATCCCTGCCGGGTTGAATCATCCTGTTTATCAAAATGTAACGACTGGGGCAGGTTTATTTGATAATGCTTACGGTCTTGGTTTGGTTGTAAGCGATTTAAATAATGATGGTTATCCAGACATTTATACGGCTAATGATTATTTAAGTAACGATCAGCTATGGTTAAATAATAAAAACGGAACATTCACCAACACGATCGCATCTTCTTTGCGTCATCAGAGTTATTCAAGCATGGGAACAGATATTGCAGATTATAATAATGATGCACTGCCTGATATTGCAACATTGGATATGCAACCCGAATTGAATGAACGAAAAAAAATGATGTACTCATTTTTTACAGATGTAAGATATAAGTTGGAAAGAGATGCAGGCTACGAGCCGCAGTTTATCCGAAATATGTTGCAACTGAATAATGGAGTTCGGGAAATAGAAAATCGTAAGGAACCATTCTTTAGTGAAGTGGGGCAAATAGCCGGTATGCATGAAACTGACTGGAGCTGGAGTGTGCTGATGGCAGATTTTGATAATGACGGATGGAAGGATATGCATATTACAAACGGAATGGGTCGGGATATATTGAACGCAGATTTTGTAACGTATAGAAAAGACCCGGCATTTAAACCAAATGAAACAGATTATATTTCGCAACAAAGAAATTTAGTTGAAAAACTAAATGCACTCGGTTCTGCGCCATTACAGGATTATTTTTATCATAACAATGGCGACCTGACATTTCAAGATAAGTCAGTACAAATGGGAATGCCAAACAACACGGTTTCCAATGGTGCGGCGTATGCAGACCTGGATAACGATGGCGATCTCGATCTGATTGTAAATACAGTGAATACAAAGTCATTGGTGTTTGAAAATAATTTGAATTCAATTGAAAGCAAAAATACTGCGAGTCACTTTATTACATTAAAATTAGTCGGCGACTCATTGAACAAAGATGGTTTTGGTACAAAAGTTTTGGTTTATACAGGTGAGGATAAAATGTATTTGGAACAATATCCTGTTCGTGGATTTTTATCCAGTATGGATCAGCGGATGCATATTGGATTCAACATACAACCTGATTCAATTCTTATAAAATGGCCTGACGATAAGCAGCAGGTAATTATTAAACCAGCAATAGATACATTTTTTGTTGTAAATAAAAAGAATGCCGGGTTGGAGAATGACATTATAAATTCCACAGCAACCTTATTTAGTGATATCAGTTCACAGTTAAATCTTTCATATCGGCATAGTGAATCCTTTTTTTATGATTATGGCTTTCAAACTTTATTGCCGCAAAAATATTCTCAGGAAGGTCCATTTATAAGTACGGGTGATATGAACGGTGATGGGTTAGAAGATTTTTTTGTAGGGGGTGCTTATAACTATTCAGGTAAAATATTTTTACAAAAAGCAGATGGTAATTATTCCGGAAAAGATTTAACGTCGGGGGAAAAGAATGAAGAGGATATGCAAAGTTTGTTATTTGATGCTGATGGAGATAAAGATCTTGATTTGTTTATAGTAAGTGGCAGTAGCGAGTATGATGCAAATTCGCCGTATTATATTCCGCGGTTATATTTAAATGATGGCAAAGGAAGTTTTAAAAAAGATAGCACTGCGGTTCCTCAAACTATGACTACATCTGCAAAATGTATTGCAGGTTCGGATATCGATGGCGACGGCGATATAGATATTTTTATTGGGGGAAGAGTTCTCGTAGGAAGTTATCCGCAGATACCCCGAAGTTATTTGTTAAGAAATGATAAAGGAAAATTCAGCGAGGTAACACCAGATGCATTGCGCAATCCCGGGTTATTAAATGCGGCAGTGTTTGCAGATATTGATAACGATAAGATGCCGGAATTAATTTTAGCTGGCGACTGGATCCCTGTTCGTATTTATAAAAATGTAGCAAAAAATATTTCAGAAATAACTGAAAACAGCGGAGCCCAAAATCTGAATGGATTTTGGCGAAGTCTTGTTGCAAACGATATTGACAATGATGGAGACATCGATTTAGTTGCCGGTAACCTTGGAAAAAATAATCCATTCAGAATAAATGAGCAGCAACCTGCAAAATTAATTGCATTGGATTTTGATAACAATGGTGTACCTGAACCGATATTCTGTTATTTTATAAAGGATAAAGATCATGTTTATAAAGAAAGTATTGGCATCAGCCGCGACCAATGGGCAATGCAACACCCGGGAATAAAAAAGAAATTTTTATTGAATCAACCGTATGCAGACGCATCAATGGAACAAATAATAACTGCTGATGAAATGGCAAGAGCAACAAAATTAATCTGCAATGAAAACCGGAGTGGATATTTTGAAAACAGTAGCAGCGGAAAATTTGTTTTTCATCCGTTTGAATTGAAAGCACAGTTTGCACCGGTAAATACAATTTTGGTAGCTGATGTTGATAAGGATGGTAAAAAAGATATTATGCTTGCCGGAAACGAATATGAATATAATGTTGCGGTCGGAAGAATGGATGCGTCTTATGGCTTAATGATGAAAGGAGCTGGTAAAAATTATATTGCAATTGCTCCCGTAAAAAGTGGTTGGATAACAGATGGCGATGTGCGGGATATAAAATTGATACGAAATAAAAAATATGGAACGCTGATGCTGGTAGCAAGAAATAATGATGCATTACAAATACTCCGTTATTAATTATGCTAAAAAAATATTTTTCAGTTTCAGTTTGTTTTGCATTATTTTCTTTATGTGTGCAATCACAAAATTATTTGAATGAAATTAAAAAAAGAGATAATCTCTTTTTTTTTGCAGCCGACAATTCATTTATTCAATATTCAGGCAGAATTGATTTTACGAATCCTAAGCTTCCACGATTCTGGCAACCTGGCGTTTATATTACTTTCAGGTTTATAGGCAAAAGTTGTGAAGTGATTTTGAATGATGAAGTATTATGGGGAAAAAATCAAAACTATCTTGAAGTAGTAATAGATGGCGTTGAGCGTAGAATACAAACAAAAGCAAAGCATGATACAATTGTTGTGGCTGAAAATTTATCTGCCGGTGTACATACATTAAGCATCATAAAAAATACGGAAGCTAATATTGGCTATTTGGAATTTGTTGGTGTCCGGTGCTATAAACTTATTAAGTCCAATAAAAAACCTCAAAGAAAAATTGAATTCATTGGCAACTCTGTCACATGTGGCACAGGAAGTGATATTTCATCTGTTCCTTGTGGAAAGGGTGTGTGGCAAGATCAGCACAATGCGTATTTAAGTTATGGTGCAATTACAGCAAGAACATTGAATGCTCAATATCATTTATCCTCTGTTTCGGGAATTGGGTTGATGCATAGTTGCTGTAATATGAATATCATCATGCCAAAAGTATTTGATAAAATAAGTATGCGCAACGATACCATTCATTGGGATTTTGAAAAATACCAGCCCGACATTATAACGGTATGCCTGGGGCAAAATGATGGTGTACAGGATTCGGCAGAATTTTGTGGTAAGTACATTTTATTTATTAAACAACTCAGAACGTATTATCCAAATACTGAATTTATTTTATTATCCAGCCCAATGGCAGATAATCGGTTAAGAAATTTTATGCGTAGTAGCCTTGCAGCGATTATAGACCGCATGCATAATCAAGGGGGAAGAAAAATACACTGTTACATTTTTGAAAAACAATTTTCGAGTGGTTGCGATAGTCACCCTGATTTGAAGGAGCACCGGTTAATTGCAGATGAATTAACTGCCGTTATCAGGAAAATAATGGAATGGTAATTGAAATTTAAAATTTATTTAAGATTAAAACATCTTGCAATGAAATTAACGTTATTCACAATTTTTTTGTTTGGTAAATTTTTATCAATGGCACAAAACCCTGTTGGCATTTTCAGTAATCAGGCTGATATTGGTAAACCAAAACTAAGTGGCGCTGCAACTTTTAATTCGGATGATCAGAGTTATAATTTGAAAGGCTCAGGGTATAATATTTGGTTTGGCAGAGATGAGTTTCATTATGCTTACAATAAAATAAAGGGGGACTTTATTCTTAATGGAAATTTTAGAATTTTGGGAAAAGGGGTTGACCCGCATCGTAAAACAGGATGGATGGTAAGAGCCAATGAAGGCGAAGATGCTGCACATATGACAGCAGCAGTTCATGGTGATGGCATGATTGCTTTACAGTGGAGGCGGCTACGTGGTGCCTATATGAGAGATCCGCAAGATGAAATATTTACTAAAAAAACGGCAACTGAAATTATTCAGCTCGAAAGATTGGGTAACCTATTTATTATGCGGGTTGCACATCCGGGTGAACCTTTGCAGGAAATAGGAAGAACAGATGGCATTGAAATGCCAGATGAAGTATTAGTAGGAATTTTTATATGCAGTCATAATGCGGATGTGGTGGAGGAATGCCAGGCTTGGAATGTAAGAATTGAACAAACGGTACCTGATACACATAACGGTTACAGAGATGGAATTCTTGGAAGCAAAATGGAAATTATGAATGTGTTTGATGGTAAACGTAAAATCATACATGAAGATAAAGGAAGATTTGAGGCACCAAACTGGATGCCCGATGGAAAAAGTTTGTTATTTAATCAGGGTGGAAATATCTATACAGTTCCTTTAACAGGTGGGACGCCAACCCGGATTAATACAGGTTCAGCAAAGAGAAATAATAATGATCATGTAATTTCTTTCGATGGAAAATGGTTAGCTATTTCTTCCCATCGGGATGGAATGACAGGCGGTGGAAGCACTGTTTATTATTTGCCATTAACAGGTGGCGAGCCAACAATTATTACAGACAGCACTCCTTCGTATTTGCATGGTTGGAGTAAAGATGGTAAAGAAGTTGTTTACACAGCACAACGTATAGTAAAAAGCCCCATTTATAATATTTATAAAAAACCGATCAGGGAAGGAGCCGAAGTTCAATTAACAAATCTTACAAAAGGACTGGCTGATGGTCCTGAGTATTCACCAGACGGTAAATACATTTATTATAATAGCACGGAAAGCGGAACAATGCAATTATGGAGAATGAATACTGACGGTAAGGAACAAACACAATTGACTTTTGATGAATACAATAATTGGTTTGCACATATTAGTCCGGATAATAAATGGATAGCCTTTCTATCTTTTCCCAATTCAGTAGAACCAACTGACCATCCATTTTATAAAAGAGTAATGTTACGGTTAATGCCGGTGAGTGGTGGTGCTCCAAAAGTAATTGGTTATTTATATGGAGGGCAAGGAACGATTAACACGCCAAGTTGGAGTCCGGATAGCAGAAGCATTGCATTTGTAAGTAATAGCGGGCCTGTATTTAAATAAACCAAATACATTTTACTTTTTTAATAAAATATTTTATGAAAAAAACATTTCTGTTCATTTTTTTAATTGCTGTTGTTTTTGCTCGTTCACAATCTGTACAACGTATTCAGGTTAGGGGCAACAAATTTGAAAATGAAAAAAGGGAAACAATGATTTTTCGGGGTCTTAATACAAGTGACCCGGATAAACTCACCAACGATGGTCATTGGAATAAAGAATATTTTACTGAAATGAAAAACTGGGGAGCCAATATAGTCCGCTTTCCGGTACATCCGGAAGCATGGAGAAAAAGAGGACAAACAGAATACTTGAAAATACTGGATAGCGGTATTGTATGGGCAAAAGAATTTGAAATCTATGTTATAATTGATTGGCATAGTATCGGCAATCTTCGTAGCGAAATGTTTCAGTCTGCCAATTATGAAACAACTAAAAAAGAAACGTTTGAATTTTGGCGAACCATGGCCAGGAAATATAAAGATGAACCAACTGTTGCATTTTTCGAATTATTTAATGAACCAACTGTTTATAATGGACAGCTCGGCACCTGCACATGGGCACAATGGAAAGAGTTGAATGAAGAAATGATAACAATAATAAGAGCACATGGTTGCAAAACGATTCCATTGGTTGCCGGATTCAACTGGGCTTATGATTTAACTGAAGCTGCTGCCAACCCAATAAATAAGGAAGGAATTGGTTATGTAAGTCATCCTTATCCGATGAAAATAAGTAAACCATGGGAAACACAATGGACAAAAGATTGGGGAATGATGGCAAGTAAGTATCCATTAATATTAACAGAGATTGGTTTTTGTGGTACGAATGATATCGGTGCACATATACCTGTTATGAGCGATGAAAGTTATGGCGATGCTATAACAAAATATACTGCCGAAAAAGGAATCTCTTATGTTGTTTGGGTTTTTGATCAGCAATGGGCTCCCCGGTTATTCAACGATTGGAAATTTACACCTTCAAGGCAAGGAAGGTATTTCAAGAAAGCATTGCAGGCTACATTGCATAATCAGGCTACAGTTGGAATTGATTCAAAATTATATGAACTAAGAATATACTATTGTGAACCAAACAGATTAGATGCATTGCTTGAACGATTTGCCAATCATACAACAAAACTTTTTGAAAAACATGGGATGACGAATGTAGGTTACTGGGTTCCTATTTCAAATGAAAAAAATGCTTTGTACTATGTTTTATCTTTTCCAAATATAGAAGCAAAAGAAAAAGCCTGGAAAGACTTTGTTGCAGATCCTGAATGGAAAAAAGTACAAAGCAAATCGGAAGAGAGCGGAAAAATAATTAGTAAAATTGAATCTTACTTATTAAATACAACCGATTATTCGCCACTTATTCAAACGGGAGTCACTAATAAATCAAGAGTATTTGAATTAAGAACCTATTTTCCGAACCCCGGTCAATTAAACAATTTAAATAATCGGTTTAAAAATTATACACTCAGGGGTTTTGAAAAATATGGAATGACGAATATTGGGTATTGGAATACAGTAGAAGCAGCAGATACCACTCAGCCCAGGTTGATTTATCTGCTTGCACATGACAGTGAAGTAGCAGCTAAAATATCATTTGACAATTTTAGAAAAGATGCAGAAAAAATAAAGGTATTTGAAGCATCGGAACGCAATGGAAAATTAGTAGAGAAAATTGAACCTGTTTTTTTGAAACCACTGCCATTTTCTAAAATCAAATAATTTTTAAAATAATTAATGTGAAAAAAAAACAGTGTTCACTTTTTACTTTGCTTGTGGTTTCGCTTATTTTAAATGCACAAGAAAGCAATTCTATAATTTATCTATGGAAAAATGGAGCACCGGGGTTTGAAAAAAGGAAGTATGAAAAGGAAATTGCACAAGACTGGTGGGTGAAAAATATTCACAACCCATCTCTTACTGTTTATCTTCCGCCTAAAGAAAAAGCAAATGGTGCTGCAGTTGTTATTATGCCGGGTGGCGGGTTTAGTAAAATTGTATTTAATTCTGAAGGAAAAGAAGCTGCAGATTATTTAAACAGCATCGGGGTTACTGCCTTTGTATTAAAATATCGATTGTTCAGGGAAGATAATTCACCCTATAAGGCAGAAAATGCATTGCAGGATGGACGCCGTGCCATGCGTCTGGTAAGGCAACAGGCAGATACATGGAATCTGGATACAACAAGAATTGGACTTATGGGCTTTTCTGCAGGAGGCGAACTGGCAACATGGACTGCATTAAATTCAGATAAGGAGCCCATTACGAAACCAGATAAAATTGACAAACAAAAATGTAAAGCTGATTTTCTGATATTGGTTTATCCCGGTCCTTTGAACATTCCAGATTCTGTGTCAAAAGAAGCTCCACCAATATTTATGGTAGCTGCCAATGATGATGAATGTTGTTCTGAGCCCATTGTGAAATTGCTGAAGGCTTATCGAAAAGCAAAAGTAAAAGTTGAAGTTCATTTGTTTGCCCAGGGCAATCATGCTTTTAATATGGGTACGCGGTCAAAATTAAAATCAATATACGGCTGGCCGCAACGAATGTCTGATTGGTTGTTCGGTAATGAATTTTTAAAAAAATAATTTTATTATGAAAAAGCATTTATTTTTTTTTACTTTGCTTCTTACTCATTCAATATTTTCTTTTTCTCAAAAAGTAAACTTTCAGATAATTGACCACAAAGCCACTAGGGAAACAAAGGCATTGTATTCAAATCTGAAAAAAATTTCGGAGAATAATATCCTGTTTGGTCATCAGCATGCCACACAATACGGACATGGTTGGGCGGGAGATGAAAACAGAAGTGATATAAAATCGGTAACTGGATCACATCCCGCCGTTCTTGGTGTCGACTTCAGTGGTTTATATGGCAGGCCGGACAGTTTGATAGAGAAAGAAAAATTTTCATTACAAAAATATATAACGGAGACTTATAACAGGGGTGGAATTATTACCGTTGCCTGGCATTTTAATAATCCTGTTTCTAAAACAAATTTTTATTGGAATGACTCTACGGCTGTTGCTGCAGTTAAAAATATTATTCCTGGTGGTTCACATCACCAAAAATATAAATCGATACTTAAAACAATTGCAGATTTGGCAAATACAACAATAGGGAATGACAGAAAATTAGTGCCAATGATTTTTCGTCCATATCATGAATTCGATGGTGATTGGTTTTGGTGGGGAAGAAAGCATTGTTCCATTGATGAGTTTAAATCACTATGGCAGTTTACAGTTTCTTATTTAAGAGATAGTTTGCAGGTTCATAATTTCATTTATGCTTTTTCTCCCGACAACCGGTTTACTACGGAGGAAAAATATTTAGAACGTTATCCGGGAAATGAATGGGTGGATCTGGTGGGCATGGATAACTATGGCGATTTTGGCAGAGACGGGCATTATGATTTAGAAGCAGGATATAATAAATTAAAAATAGTTTCTGACTATGCACAAAAAAACGGCAAGCTTGCTGCGTTTACTGAAACGGGTTTGGAATCAATACCAGATTCAATTTGGTGGACAGGTAAATTATTAAAGACTTTGCAAAAATCGAATTTGAAGTTGTGTTATGTATTGGTTTGGCGAAATGACAGCCGGAGCCCTACTCATTATTATGCACCCTATCCAGGACAAGTATCTGAAAATGATTTTATGAAATTTTATAATGATCTTTATACATTGTTTGAAAAGGACTTGAAAAGTATTTATAAATAGAGAAACTTACCTGTTTGTAAAAATCGTATCATAACTCAGTATTGATTGGCAGCATTTTGTTTTCGTATTGATGTCTCAGTTTTACTGGAAAGTATTCCAATAACTGTTCCCCGATCGGGGAATATTATTATCAACGGATTTTAGTTTTTTAAGACCGACTTTACTAAAAAAAAGGTAAAAAAGATTTTGATAACAAATAATTATTGTAAACTAATGATCTGTTTTTAGTATATTTAGAAAATTTTTGTAATCCGCTTTTTGCTAATTATCTCCTCCCCCTATAAAATCTAAAATGGTTTTTGTTGCTTTCCATCTGGCTTTAAGGCAAATAAGAGATAGTTGTTATCTGTAAAATTTAGCAGTTTTCTTTCTCTTATTCCGACCAATGAAATTACTTATTAAGCTTTCGAAGCAAATCGTATTATAGAGATTAAATTTATAATGTCATGAGAATCTATTGGTTTTTTACGAGAGGGAGGAAATGTTATTTCCTTATTCTTACATTCATATTTTTTGGAAAATCTTTGATTGCGCAACAAACAAAAATTACTGACTACGTAATTTTTGGCGGTCAGCAATCTTTAACAGCCAATCAGCAAGCACCTTTGTCACCCGGATACGGAGTTCAATTAGGCTCCTCATGCAATATTCAGGGAGGTTCAATAGGAAGTTATAATCTTATAAAATCAACAGGGAATCTAACTCTCGGTACAAATATCTATAGCGGAGGGATTGTTCAGCTTGCCAACAGTAATTTGGTAACAGGAAAAATAGCAGCAGCAAATACAACTGTTCCGGTACAACCACAGCCTGTTCTTTTAGTTGGCTCAAGTACTAATATTTCAGGCAATATTGATGTGAAGGGCAGTATAGTTATCGGTGGGGGTACTGTATCAGGTGTCATTACTTATCCAGGACCACCATTATATAGCTACTCGGGTCCTGGTTTAGCAGTAGTGGGAATACCTACTCTTCCCACTCTTCCTAATATGGCCGATATGCCGGCAATTACAACTTTCCCTGTGTTAACGCCGGGTTCACCTTTTGATTTCAGTACTTCACAAACTATTATTCCTAATCGTTCATATAACAATATTACGTTGAGCGGAAATAAAACTCTGACCTTTAATGGACCCGGTATTTATGTTATAAACAAAATTTTGAACTCAGGTACTTCAAACAATTTTGTTTTTGATTTTAAAAATCTACCCGGCAAAATAATAATATATGTAACTGATATTGTAGATCTGGGTAAAGTAAAAGCCAGTATCTCTGGCGTCACTGGCTTTAATAATGAGTCCAGAATTCTTCTTGAAACACATGGAACTGGTACAGCAGCAAATCCTGTTGCTTTTAGAATTGCTAACGGTTCTGCTGGCAGTGCTTCAAAATGGGTTGGTTCTGTTTGGGCACCTTACGCTGCAATTAATATAGGATCGGGTACAGGATCTACAAATATTACCGGGGCACTTTGGAGTGGCACGCAGGTAAATATTCAAAGTGGAATTTCCATGACATTTGCCCCATTTAACTTTTGTGAAGAAATACCAGCTAATGCCGGCGTCGATCAAATTGGCGCCGCTACCTGCGGATTAACTTCTGTTACACTCGCTGCCAATAACCCATCTCCGGGTACAGGTGCATGGAGTATTATAAGCGGAGCAGGCGGGTCATTTGGCAATTTAGCAAGCACCACATCAACTTTCAGTGGTACGGGAGGTGTTACTTATACTTTACGCTGGACAATTACTAATGGTACTTGTTCTCCTTCATCTGATGATGTAGTAATTAAATTTAATCAGAACCCTACTGTAGCTAATGCTGGCCCAGATCAAATTGGTACTGCTACCTGCGGATTAACTTCTGTCACACTTGCTGCCAATACACCAGTTGTTGGTACAGGTAGTTGGAGTAAGGTAAGCGGAACAGGTGGATCTTTTTCCAATGCTTCAAGCCCCATATCAACTTTCAGCGGTACTGCTGGTAACACTTATGTTTTAAGATGGACAATTTCAAATAGCCCATGTACATTATCAAGTGATGATGTGACGGTAACATTCAGTGCAACTCCTGCCAATGTAAATGCAGGTCAGGATAAAGCGATGGAATTTGGAACAATAACGAAATTAAAAGGCAGTACTTCATCAACCGGGGCTACCTATCATTGGGTGGCATCAAACGGCGGAAATATTAGTGCCGGAACTAATACAGATGAAATAACTGTTACGGCTGCGGGTACTTACACATTAACTGTTACCGCAGGTAGTTGTACAGCGTCAGATCAGGCGATAGTTACAAGTAAAACAAAGAACCTGATAGGTGCAGAGTTGCAATCAGTATATGAAACAAGGCCAACAGTCTCACCTTTCTTTATTATTACGGGTGGTTATATTATGATTGATGTAATTGTGGAAAATGGTAAAAAAGATTATGTTTTAAACCTACTTCAGCAAAGGACACCAACCTATCCTGTAGATTATGGACTCAGGAATTTTATTACTAATGGCCAGCAGGGACATATAATTATTACTGGGGAATATCCAATAATTAATTTGCTAAATCTTAATACGCTGGACAGCGTTATTAATTACTGCAGACCATATTACCAGGCGGTTAATTATTTTGATAATGAAATATCCGGCGATGGAACATCAGCAATAACAGGACTTGTTGTTTCGGCGGGTGATATAGCGATGCGTACCAATCTTGTACGTAGTGGTTATCGATTGAATGGTGACAGTATTAAAATCGGGGTCATGTCAAACACCTATTCTACGATTACGAGTGGAACTACAGCAACTCCACCATATGTTCCAACTCCAGGAGTCCAATCCTTTAATACGAATACTGCTGCACAGGATACAGCTAACGGAGATCTTCCGGGTTCACCACGTAACCTTGGCGGATATACCAAACCTGTACATGTATTGCAGGATTTTCCAACCCCCAAGTCTGATGAAGGAAGAGCCATGCTGCAAATAATACATGATGTAGCGCCGGGTGCAGAGCTTTATTTCCGCACTGCCTATTTTACTGCAGGTGATTTTGCAACGGGCATCTATGAATTAGCAGATTCCGGTTGTAATATTATTGTAGATGATATAACTTATATCACTGAGCCATTCCTGAAAGACGGGGTAGTGGCAAAGGCTGTTGATTCGGTGAAGAAAAGAGGCGTTACTTATTTTTCTGCTGCTGGTAATTTTGCAGGCCAGTCCTATGAAACTGATTTTGTTCCTGTTGATACATCTTTAATAGGATTTACTAATAAGAAAATACATGATTTCAATCCGGCGACTGCCGGACCGGGTCATAAAGATTTATTTCAGCATGTGAGATTAGCTCCCGGCAACTACACCGTTGTATTTCAGTGGGTGGATGATATTTATTCTTTGATTGGAGGAGTTGCCGGAACAAAGTATGATATGGATATTTATTTAACTCCTGATACGAATACAAATGGTGCAGGCCTGATTGGATTTAACAGGGATAATAAAGATGGTGACCCGATTGAAATAATGCCGTTTACAATTTCAGGCACAGATACAGCGGACTATAATTTTTTAATTGTTCAAAATACAGATTCGACAAGCAGCCCTGCCCGGTTAAAATATATCATATTCCGTGGTGGCATGCGGATAGCAGAATACAATGTGGGTACTTCCACTTTAGTTGGACAGGCAAATGCTAATGGTGCTATAGCAGTTGGCGCTGCACGGTATAATAAAGTGGCCCCTTACGTTCCTGTACCATTATTAGAAGATTATTCATCAATTGGTGGAACAAAGACAAATGAGGTTGTAAGAAATAAACCAGATATCGTTGGCCCGGACGGAGTAAACACTACTGTAAAGATGGGACAGGATTATCCTAATTCTGCATTGGATGGTTATTCAAATTTCTTTGGAACATCAGCAGCTGCTCCGCATGCTGCAGCAGCAGCTGCATTAATTATGCAGGGAAAGAGAAAATTTTTGAATCAGAATGTATCCTCTGATGCTACGACACCGAATCAAATAAGATCATTATTGCAATCTACTGCTATTGATATGTCCACAGCGGGATTTGATTATAACTCCGGCTATGGATTTATAAACACTGATTCAGCCATGCGAACATTTGCCGCACCTGTTTCTTATCTTATTCAACTGGTAGTTCCCCCGGGAACTGCCCCATGCAGCGGCAGTACTATTCCATTTACAATAACAATTACTGGTGAAAATTTCAGCCGCAGTACGATTGTACTTTTAATTAACGCACCAGGCGATACTACCCGTATCATTCCAACATATATCAGTTCAAGCGAAGTGTCAGTAACAATCAATGGATGTATAGGAAACCCCGAAATCAGGGCATATACACCTCCAAAGGCAGGAACTAATGGAAAAGACGGAGGTTATTCAAACAGTGTATATTTCTTCGATAGAGAAATTTTTGTCAGGGTTGTTGACACTACTATCCGATACGGGCAAACAACGCCGGTATTTGATACTATCATAACAATAATTAATAAAAACCTGAAGGATACCGTGCTGTTGCAGGATACAACATTAACATTGGCAGATATAGGTCTGAGTAACCTGGT
>JANPEU010000303.1:0-1843 GCA_031423175.1 Bacteroidota bacterium | reverse complement strand
ACTGAAAAGAAAAAATGAAAAACTTCAACTGCAAAAAGACTTTGAGTTAAGACAATTAGAAAGCGAAAAGAAACAAGCCGAATTGGAAATGCAGGCGTTACGTTCGCAAATGAATCCTCATTTTATATTTAACTGTCTTAGTTCCATCAATCGTTTTATTTTAAAAAATGAACCTGATGCCGCATCCGATTATCTCACCCGGTTTTCACGCCTCATTCGTATGGTGCTGATAAATTCACAAAAAACATTGATAACACTGGAAGACGAACTGGACATGTTGACCATTTATCTTGACATGGAACGTTTGCGTTTTAAAAACAATTTCGATTATCATATTGTTTCTACAAACCGGGTAGAAGCAGGAGCCATTTATATTCCACCGTTATTGCTGCAACCTTTTTGTGAAAATGCTATCTGGCATGGCCTTAAGCATCTTGCCGATCCGCAATCTGGCCGTCAAGAACATGGCAAGCTTGATATTATCCTGAGTATGGAAGACAAAGTTTTAAATTGCAGTATTACCGATAATGGAATCGGCAGACAAAAAGCGGCTGAGATAAAATCCAAATCTGCCGAAGAGAATAAATCAATGGGATTAAAAATAACTACCGAGCGGCTGGCTTTGCTGAACCAGGAAAAAGAAAATCTTACTTCTTTTGAAATAATGGATTTGAAAAATGAAAAAGAAGAAGCTGCCGGTACAACTGTCAAATTGAAAATATCGTTATCAGAAACTGTTGAAGAAAAAGCTTAGCGGTCTTTGCGTAAAACTTTGTGCCCTTTGCGGTAAAAAAAATTAACCGCAAAGAACGCCAAGTAAGAAAAGCAAAGAGCACAAAGAATTAATTTCGAAATATGCTGAAAGCAATCATTATTGACGACGAACCATATTGCTGCGAGTCACTCGCCACTTTGCTGGAACGATTTTGTCCGGATGTGAACATTTCAGCTATATGTAATTCAGGTGATCAGGCATTATCCGCTATACAGAAAATAAAACCGCATCTTGTTTTTCTTGATATTGAAATGCCGTACATGAATGGCTTTGAACTGCTGGAAAAAATACCGGCCATTGACTTTGAACTTGTGTTCACTACCAGCTACGACCAGTATGCCATCAAAGCTTTTCGCTTCAGTGCACTGGATTATTTGCTGAAACCCATTGACCGGGAAGAACTACAAAAAGCAGTTAATAAAGTGATGAGCCGTAAACAAAATCCAATTCCGCAGCAACTCGAAATCCTGCTTCAGAAAATAAATCATACCAACAATTCTATTCAGCGCATTGCCCTGCCAACGATGGAAGGGTTACAACTGGTTCCGGTTAATTCTATCATTAGTTGTGCATCTGATGGTAACTACACATTTTTCTTAATGAAGGACAAACAAAAAATTGTTGTATCACGTCCACTAAAAGAGGTTGAAGAAATGCTGGCCGAACATTCTTTTTTCCGGGTGCATCATTCCTATATTGTAAACATGAATGAAATTGAAAAATTCATCAAAATAGATGGCGGATATCTTATTATGAGTGATGGTTCTACTGTAGATGTATCACGTAGTAAAAAGGAAGTGCTGCTGAAGAAATTGTTGCCATATAAAGAATAATTCAAACTTACCAAGGAATAAATCATCTTTAATTTATGAAATTTTCAAGATGCAATCTTCGGAATTGGTTTCGCCAAATGCTAGAATATCTTCTTTACGCCACAGTAAAAGATTCTGGATATGAAGAGTGGTTTTATTACCACAGATAAGATGAATTATTTTTGGCGGGCAACCTTCTAACTGGCTGCGTTCATCAAAATCATTGTCCTTGGTAAGAATGGTAAAGCCATTCGTT
>JANPEU010000302.1:0-18154 GCA_031423175.1 Bacteroidota bacterium | reverse complement strand
GTAAGTCTTACTGGATAACCGGATTTATGATTGAAAAACTCTTGGAGAAATTTTCATTGTATATAAATTTTGAAAATTTCACGGATTCAAGACAAACAAAATTTGAATCCATTTATACAGGTTCAATTTCTAATCCAGTGTTCAGGGATATTTATGCGCCGTTGGATGGGTTTGTGGTGAATGGGGGAGTGAAGGTAAGGTTGTAATTATTGCTTTTCCCTTCTTTATTTGTTGAGTTGTATGTTACCTCTAATGGCTGTAATACTACTATAAGATTCTACATGAAAATTTAGCGACATGGTTTTCATTTTAATATTGTAATTTGTTAAGCCACCTCAATTTTGTTTTGTATGAAAAAATTAGTCTTTACATTCCTTATTGCGACTACTATTGCAGCAGTTTTTCCATATAATATAGCTGCACAACACAAAGTCTTTATCGATCGTTCAGCAATGGACACCAGCATCCATCCCGGCGATGATTTTTACAATTATGTTAATGGAGCATGGATAAGAAAAACAATAAAGCCAGATGAAACGGTACAAACAAATGTGGACATGGATAGCCGTGTAGACCGAATGCTTGAAAAAATTGTCGGAAAAAAAATCCCCAAAGGTTCACTGGAAAAAAAAGCAGGGGACTTGTACCGCAGTTATATGGATACAATAGCTATTAATGCCTTATCCTATAAGCCTATCGAGCCGATACTAAAAAAAATTGCTGCTTCCAAAAGTTATAAAGACATATTAGCTATTGCAGCGAAATTGTGTACTTATGGCGATGATAAATTATTAGGTTTTTTTGTAGCCCCAGATGATAAAAACAGTAACATAAACATTGTGGGGTTTTCCTCCGGAGGAAGAACTTTCTTTGATAACGGATTTTATACAAGAAACGATAGTAGCGCCGTAAGGCTAAGAGATGCACTGGTAAAAGTTGCTACTAATTTTTTTCAATTGATTGGGGACTATCCTGACAAAGCAAAGTCGAAGGCTTCAATGGTTTTACAGTTGGAATCGAAAATAGCTTCGTTGCTTGACGAAGCCTCAAAACAAAGCGGCTCTCAGTTCAGCTATAACAAGATGTCTGTCGCTGATGCTGAAAAACTGACTCCACTTATTGAATGGAGAAACCTCTTTTCTGTAATGGGAATACATACAGACAGTATTAACATAACCCGGCCAGAATATTTTAAAATTTTAAACGAACTGCTGCAAAGCGAACCTTTGGATATATGGAAAGCAAAATTGCAATTTGATTATATATACAGAACAGCGTATCATTTAAGCAGTGATTTTGAAGCTGCAAAAAGTGAATATATCAAAGTAAGAAATGCGCAGGGTGGAGTTTCCCGCAAAGAATCTGCGGGATGGTTTACCTATAATGCCCTTAAAGGAGTAGTGGACCAGTTATATGTGAAGGAATTTATTACCCCGGTTATGAAAAAAAGAGTTGACAGTATGGTGATTAATATCCAGAAGGCTTTTGCCGCCCGTATAGAAAAACTGGATTGGATGAGTAACAGTACCAGGCAGCAGGCTTTGCGAAAACTTTATGCTATCAGGAAGAATATTGGTTATCCGGACAAATGGAAGAATTATGATGATATTACCGTTAGCAGCAAAAATTATTTTTTGAACGTACAAGGCATTGCAAAGCATAATTACCGGGAAATAGTAACCAAAATTGGTAAACCGGTTGATAAGACACAATGGGCATTACCACTTACAGTTATTGGTGGCGTGTATAGAAATACATTTAATTCAATTGATATACCCGCTGCATTGTTCCAGTATCCTTATTTTGACATGAATGCGGATGATGCTATTAACTATGGCGCAATCGGTGCCATTATAGGACATGAAATAACACATGGCTTTGATGACAACGGCCGAAAATATGATGCAAATGGAAATCTTAAAAATTGGTGGCAATTGTCGGATGATGAAAATTTTAAAACCCAAACTGCAAAATTGATACAGCAGTTTAATCAGTATATAGTAGTTGATACTATACACTTAAACGGAAAACTTACAATGAATGAAAACCTGGCAGACCTCGGCGGAATTATTCTGGCGTATGATGCTTTTAAAATGACAAAGCAAGGGCAAGGAAATAAACTCATTGATGGATTTACACCTGATCAACGATTCTTCTTAAGCTATGCAAGAAGGGACAGACAGATGGATGCTCCAATAAATATTTCATCACAATATACGAGGACACATTCCCCTGTTGTCCTTCGTGTTAATGGACCACTTTCTAATTTTGAACCATTTTATAAGGCATTCAATGTTACGGAAGCAAATAAACTGTATCGCAAAAAAGAAGATAGAGTTGTGGTTTGGTGAGAACATAATTTTTTAATGTCTCATATCAGAAAACAAATGCATGGTGAAATCCCGAATAACTTAATATGTTTTCTTCAAATCCGGATTGGTGATGATAATATAGTCGCCGCGGTAACTTTCTTTTTCCCAATCAGGATTGGCAAATGATTTATCGCTGAAACTCGCAATGTTCAAAATTTTTAATTTTTTATTTCTCATAAGTAACTGTGCCGCTGTGCCCAGTTTTTCTTCCGTATGAAAGCCACCAACGCAATGAAATATTTTTTTTCCTTTATTCTTTTTTAAAAATTTATAAATACTGTTACCCATGCCTGCATCCCACAAACTCTGGCTATGATAAACCCTGGGATTTTCACCACCAGGGCTTCCTTTCATGATATCAAAAAATTTTTCGCGGTAGTGTCCGGTTAGTGTATCGTATGGAAGTTTTGGTAAAAACTTCTTTGCATCCTTTGATAAACTGTCCAATGATTTCATTCCCCTGCGGCTAACCATGGTTACATACCTGCGTGGTGGATTGGCTGCAATAACTTTTAATTTATTTTGTTTGGAATATTCAATCATAGGACGATAATCTTTATAATTACTCCACAGTCTTACATCTTTCGAAAAACGGCTTTCATCTATTTGCCCTGCTAAATATTCATTAAGCCCCAACTGCCCATCAGTTTCAAACATTTCCATACTCAATGCTACATTACTTCCGTAGGCTGCATGCAATGCCCGAAAAATTTTGTTTTCCAAATAATGACCGGCGCTGTCGTTGTGTTCTTCACCAAAGAATAAAACATCAGCATTAGCTACATCGGCAATAATCTTATCTAGTGTAATTATTTGTTTTAAACGGGTGTCATAGATTTTATAATGAGCACTCATACTATCTTGTGGATAAGCAGGCAAAGAAAAAATCAGCAGACATATTCCTATCAAAAATTTCATAAATAATCTTTTATTGAAAATACGGCTTTATACTTCATTTTAAAAAAGCAGTTGCGGGTCAGTGTGAAATTTCTCCGAAAGAGTCCTTTGGACGAACTATCAGAGTCTTGTCATTCCGAAAACGGTGAATTTAAGACACACCCTGTAATAGGAAAAAATAGTTGAGGAATCTCTAGCTGTAATAGCTGTATGAGATTCCTCGCAGAGAGTCATTAAAATCTAATGAATCATTAATTTCGGCTCGGAATGACAAGACTCCGACGGATTGATGATTTTAAAATAAATTCAAACTGAGCCACTACTAAAAAGTAACTACAGTTTTGATGTTTAGCATTCCCCTTTAGGGGATAGGGCATTTGTTTTCCAAATCCGTAAACCGTTTTTCCGCATCCGTAAGAGCTTCATCAATTGTATCACTGACTTTTGCGAAACAAAAAAATAATTATGCGTTGCAGAATGATATTAGTGAGTGGACTAACTTTTATAAACAGTTTGATTCATGCCCAGGTTGATAAACTCCCCAATAATGACACACTTGAAGCCAAACATAAATACCTGCCTGATATAACTGTGGTAGGCCGTTACAGTAAAAGCGATTACCAGCAAATGCCCGAAGTTGTCGGTACAAGTATTTATGCAGGCAAAAAAAATGCACTGATAGTGCTGGACAATGTACAGGGCAATGTGGTAACAAATACCATGCGCCAGGTATTGGCAAAAATTCCCGGTATTCATATTTGGGAAAGCGACCCGAGTGGTATTCAAATTGGAATTGCCGCAAGAGGATTAAGCCCCAACCGCAGTTGGGAATTTAATATTCGCCAGAATGGGTATGATATAGCTGCCGATCCATTCGGTTATCCGGAAGCTTATTATAATCCTCAATTACAAGCTGTACAAAGAATAGAAATTGTAAGAGGACAGGGCTCTTTGCAATACGGTCCGCAGTTTGGTGGTATGGTAAATTATATTTTAAGAAACGGAAGCGAGATAAAAAAGAAGTTTGAATTTGAAACACAGCAAACTCTGGGTAGCAATGCTTTGTTCAATAGTTATAATGCTATTGGCGGTAAAACTAAAAAATTACATTACTATTCTTTCTTTGATCATCGTAATGGCGATGGATGGAGACAGAACAGCCGCTATTTTACGAATGCAGGATTTGGTACAGTGACTTATTATTTTACTCCAAAATTTTCTTTGTCTGCTGAAGTTATGCACTCGCATATCCGCAGTCAGCAACCCGGAGGATTAACAGATGTACAGGCGCAAACTGATGCACAACAAAGTTTCCGCAGCCGTAACTGGTTTGATATTACATGGACAACGCCGGCATTCATAGCCAATTATCAAATCAATGACAAAACAAGATGGAACACCAAACTATTTGCAACAATTGGCGATAGAAACAGTGTGGGTTATTTGCAATCCATACTTGTAAAAGACAGTATCAATCCCGTCACTCTTGATTTCAATAATCGTACGTTGCAAACAGACAAGTATAGGAACTACGGATTGGAAAGCCGCATCATTACTGATTATAAATTGGGAACACTGAGTAGTACAATTTCCGGGGGTATTCGCTTTTACACCGGTACTACACATAGAAAAGCTGATGGCAAAGGAACTACCGGAACAGATTATGACATGGCAGTAACAGGTAACTATCCGAAGGATATTGAATTTAAATCAAAAAATGCAGCAGTCTTTGCAGAAAATATTTTCCGTATCAGCGAAAAAGTTATCATCATTCCCGGCCTGAGGTATGAATGGCTGGATGGCATTGCATCCGGAAGAAATGGATATACAAGCAGTGGTGCAGAAATTTTATTACAAAATATAAAACGCAGCAGAAGTTTTCTGCTGGCTGGAATAGGTGCAGAATATCATGTAACATCCAAAACGGAATTTTATGGAAATATTACGCAGGCTTATCGTCCAATTCAGTTTGCCAACCTGCAGGCGCCACCTACAACCGATGTGGTTGACCCTGATTTGAAAGATGCAAAAGGATATAATATAGACATTGGTTATCGCGGAAAAATAAAAGACTGGTTTCAGTTTGATGTTAGTGGATTTTACCTGCAATACAATAACCGCATCGGAACTATTACCGTTAACGCTGCACCTTCGTATCGTCTTATTACCAATGTAGGCAACAGCAGCAGCAAGGGAATAGAAAGTTATATTGAATTCAATCCCGTTCGTGCATTTATAAAAAACACAAAAGCTGATTTGATTTTGTTTGGCACTTATGGTTACACAGATGCCCGCTACAGCAGCAATCATAAAGATGCCACTACAAAAGGAAAGAAAGTGGAAAATGCACCCGAACATATATTCCGTGGAGGAATAACAGGTGGCTATAATGGAATTTTGCTGACAGTACAAGTAAGCCGTGTAGGAGAAACATACAGTGATGCAAACAATACGGTTGCTCCAACTGTCAATGGAAATACTGGATTGATTCCATCTTATACGATAACAGATTTAACGGCTACCTATAAATTTTCAAAAGGACTGAATATAAAAGCAGGTATCAATAATTTATTTGATGAAAGTTATTTTACCCGTCGTGCAGGTGGTTATCCCGGTCCCGGAGCTTTGCCTGCTGATGGAAGAAGTTTCTTTTTGAGTGTGGGAGTTAAGTTGTAAGAAGAGTTTTTATGTAACCAGCTTTAGTGCTACTATTAAACTTTGGTTGCGCCTGCCTGCACGAAGCCGTTTCGGCATAGGCAGGTCGCACTTGTGTGTTGGCAATTCTATTCGGCTTTTTCAGAACCACAACGCAACAGAACTGAGAAAACAAACATTATCATTCTTGCTGGTATTGTTCCTGATAAAAATTTTATCAGCAGAATGAAATAACCGCAACTCATTTCGCCAGAGAAGATATTTGGTTATCTGCCAGTCGGCATTAAAGGAAAAACCTGATACACGAAATCCATTTACAGAAACCGGTGTAATAATTACGCCGGTTTTGTCTTTATAATATTCATATCGAAATGCACTTTTCATTTTGCTGCTTGCTTTCCATTGAATCTGCAATCCAAACCCCAACCACTTGTTTGTTCCATCTGCATTTAGCTTTTCTTCGATACCATAATCAAAAAACAAAGCTGTATTTAGTTTTTTACTGATAGTGTATGTGGTATAAAAATTATGAAAGAACCGGGTTTGCTTTGCCACCGAATCGGGTTTTTCATTTCCAATGAATGTGCTGGAGTTAAACAGCCATTTATCATTCGGTTTAAATTGTATTTGTGTGCCCAATGCCAATGATGAATTATTGTCTTTAATGTGCTGCCAGCCATTTAGGCCCAATAAAGAGAAAGTCCATTTTTTGCCTGAAGCATAATTCAGTTTTATTCCTGTTTCATAATAAGGAGAATTTTCTGCCAGCAGGCTGCGGCAGAGTATCCAGTTGTCTTTGCTGATGGCGGATTCAAAACCAATATGAGATGGAAGAATACCTGCATCAACTGAAAACTTTTCATTGAAAGCATAGCCAATATTTACTTCATAAATAATTTTAGCCCAATCCGGTTCTGCTGCCAGGTTATATTTGGCATAATCACCCGCCATCACAGCAAAATTTGCTTTCCATTTGTTTTTTTGAAACGTTGCTTTCAGTAAAGCAAGATTTATATTCGGCTGATTATGCCGCTTATGATTGTAGATATAACCCGGGCGAAGTTTATCAACTGGCTTATCAAAATCATACTGATAATAAACCTCTGCAAAACCAGATATAGTCAAATGTTTTTGTTTAACTGTATCAGTTTTCTGTCCACTGGCATTATTTACCAGCAATACGATGAAGGCCATTAAAGAATAAAATTTCATTCCCTGAATTTAATATTTTTTGCCAATTCCATTTTCACTTCTTATCAATTCCGGTTTTGGTACAGCCTGGTAAACTAAAGGAACATATTCCACTTCCACATCGCTTTTATCCAGCCCAAACGCCTTCTCATCACATTGCCCCAATTGTTTTAAAAAGAAATAGCTGTTTAGCAATATTCCTTCTCTTAAAACAAATTCATTTTCTACCGACAGGAATTTTTCAATCACTACAAATTTAAAATCGGGTTCTGCATTATATTTTGTTGAACCATCCGGGCGGATATGTAAATTCAATTCTTTATTAGCAACCAAATCCTGTACTATTTTTTTAAAGAACACTTCGCTTCTTGGCTGAATACGAAAACCAACACTGATAGTTACTTTAATCACTTTATCATCTATTAGTTCAGATACTTCGTAGCTCATTGTATAAGGCTCATCTGTTCGGTGAATATGCAGGAACCAATAGACATCAGCCCGTTTTGGTTTTTTTGAAAAAATTGAATTGATTATTTTCTCTTCCACATGCTGGCGGGTATCTGCTTTGGTAAGATAGATGAGATGGGTGGAAAATTTAGGAATACTGTCATCTTCGCTTAGTTCATTTATCAATGCAGTATATTTTCCTAAATCAACAAACTTTACTAACCGGTTATTTATTTTTCTTGCATAATACCAGATATACATTACCATAAAGATGAACAGTTCAAAAAACAAGAACATCCATCTTTCTTTTATCTTGGCCACATTGGTAATAAAGAAACTCATTTCAACAGTGGCGAACATAACCAGCAACCCGATCACAATCCATTTATTCCATTTTAATTTGTACAGCATAAAATAGGACATCAGAATTGTCGTCATCATCATGGCGATAGTGATGGAAAAGCCATAAGCAGCTTCCATATGTGCAGAGTTTTGGAAATACAAAATCATCATGATACAACCAATCCAGAGAATGGTATTTACACTAGGTATGTAAATTTGTCCTTTTGTGTTTGTTGGTTGCCGCACTTTAACCCGTGGCCAGAAGTTTAAACTCATTGCTTCACTTATCAATGTATAGGAGCCGCTGATTAATGCCTGTGATGCAATGATGGTGGCGCCTGTTGCAATAATAATTCCTGTTATTAAAAACCATTGCGGCATCATTTCATAAAAAGGATTTCTTCCGCTCAATAATGCGTCAGGCTGGTTCATCATCCACGCAGCTTGTCCAAGATAATTAACCACTAAACAAATTTTTACAAAAGCCCAGGTAATGCGTATATTTTTTCTGCCGCAATGCCCCAGGTCACTGTACAAAGCTTCAGCACCTGTAGTACATAAAAACACAGCGCCGAGTAACCAGAACCCATGGGGATATCTTGAAAGCAATTCAACTGCATAATGAGGATTCAGTGCTTTTAAAATTCCGGGATGATGAATAATCTGGCTGATGCCTAATGTAAATAACATGGTAAACCAAACAACCATGATTGGGCCAAATGCAATCCCTACTTTTTGTGTACCGAACCGCTGAAAGAAAAAAAGAAAAGATAGAATCACAATTACAATGGGTACGGTCGGAATATTCGGTATCACTAATTCTAATCCTTCCACTGCAGACGCAACTGAAATGGGCGGAGTGATAATTCCATCGGCCAATAAAGTAGTAGCGCCAAGAATAGTTGGAATGACTAATTTTTTTCCATAACGTTTTACCAATGCATATAAAGAAAAAATTCCACCTTCACCCTGGTTGTCGGCTTTTAGGGTAAGCCAGATATATTTTATAGTTGTTTGCAACACCAGTGTCCAGAATACGCAGGACACACCACCATACACTAATATTTCATCAATTGGTTTTTCACCAACAATTGCTTTCATTACATACAGCGGACTGGTACCGATATCGCCATAAATAATTCCCAGCGACACTAACAATGAGGCAATAGTTATCCTGTTCGAATTGATTCCATTCGTTTTCATGTGTAATAATTAAAATGTTGTTTTGATTTACTCTTTTGCAGAGAAGCGATACCCAACACCGGGTTCGGTGATCAGGTATTCAGGTCTGTTTGGGTTTGTTTCTATTTTTTTTCTGAGTTGTGCGATATACACTCTCAGGTATTGTGATTCGTTTATAAATGATGGACCCCATATTTCTTTCAGTAAAAAATGATGCGTTAACACACGGCCTTCATTTTTTATAAATAAGGTAAGTAAAGAATATTCTGTTGATGTAAGTTTTAAAAGTTCACCATTCTTTTTCACTGTTCTTAATGAAAGATCAATTTCTAAACCATTATAATTTAATACGGGCTCTGAATTTTCGCCAGCAGAAGCTCTTAATGCTGTGCGGATCCTGGCAAGCAGCTCTCCGGTGCGGAATGGTTTTACCAGATAATCATTGGCGCCATTATCCAATGCAGTGACAATATCTTCTTCGCTGCTTTGTACAGAAAGCATGATAACAGGTTTAGAATACCATTCACGCAATTGTTTTAAAACATTATGGCCTGAATCATCAGGTAAACCAATATCCAGTAAAATCAAATCCGGGGGATGACTGGCTGCCGTTATCAATCCTTCTTTTGCCGTAGCTGCTTCTTTTACTGAATATCCGTTCGATTGTAAAGTGATTTGAAGCAAACGCTGTATCTGCACTTCATCATCAATAACCAGTATACTTGGGTTATTCATTTTTTAAATTATTGATATACGAAATTTCCGCAGGTATATCCATTGTAAACCTTGCACCGCCGCCTGCTTCGTTTTCTAATTTAATAGTACCACCATGAGCTTCTATAAATCCTTTTACAATAGAAAGCCCAAGACCGGTGCCGCCTGACTTTGTATTTTTCAGCCGGTAAAATTTATCAAACACAAATAGTTTTTCAACTTCAGGAAATCCTTCTCCATTATCGGCAACAACTAACTTTAATTTTTCATGTACGCAATCTGCTTTTATTGTTATTACACAATATTTTGGTGTATAAAGAATAGCGTTGTAAACAAGATTGTATAAAACCTGTTCCAGTATAACATAATCCAGTTTAAACAAAGGCATGTTCTCTTTTACCATTACCGTACAGGAGTGATGTTTTAATTCTGGCTCAAGACGGTTAACGACTGCATGTACAAGTTCATTTACATCACACCAATCTTTTTTCAATTGCATAAAACCGGATTCAAGCCTCGACATATTCAATAAATTTTCCACCTGCTGGTTCAGCCGGAAAGATGCAATGGAAATTTCTACTGCTAATTTCTTTTTGACATCATCCGATAATTTTTGTTCAGTGCTTAATAAATTATCCGATGCACCGATAATGGTGGCAATGGGTGTTTTTAATTCATGTGAAAGGGAATTAATTAAAGTATTATATAATTTAATAGAATTGGCTTTTTCCTCTTTTGCCCTTGCATCTTTTTCAATCTGTCTTATTTTATACGTAAGCACAGCATTTATTAACGCAATTAAAAAATACATGAGAAACAGAATGGCATCTTCTGTATCGCCAATATGAAACGTAAAACGTGGCGGGATAAAGAAAAAATTCCAAACCAGTGCACTCAGCACCGAAGCCAGCAGCACCGGAAGAATATCAAAGAACATAGCCAGCAACGAAACAGAAATGAGTAATACGAATGCAACCACCCGGTAACCAACATAGGAATGAAATGTAAAGCAAACCGAAGCCACTGCCGTAATAAATAGTATGGCAATTAAATATTGCCTGGATTGATTGAGTTTGTGTAGTGTGAGCAGTTTCATTATCCCCGGTTGATTTAATAAAACAAAAATAAAGTGGCATTTATAAATGCAGTATCAAAACTAAAGGTTATGGTATAAAGATTTTATAAAGATTGGAAAGAAAGAGTTAACTAACCTGCATCATCCGGGTTGATGTGATGTAAGAAATTTCTTTATATGCCAGAGTGTTAAGTTGTAAAACACCTGTACGCAATACTTCTTAAAGCAGACGTGATTTTGGCCGGCGTATTAAAGATTTTTTATTTTGGCTTTTTAAGTTCATTTTCTATACTTTTTAGCAGTTCTAATTGCTTTGCCTGGCTGTCAAACAAAATCTTTATTTGTTCTTCCAATAATAGATCAATTTTCTGGTGCAAGCTCCTTACTTCTAACTCTGCTTTAAGATTTATCAAATAATCATTTTCATTTCTTTTCCTGTCCCTTTCTTCTTTGCGGTTTTGACTCATCATTATTATTGGTGCCTGTAAAGCAGCAATGGCGGATAAAACCAAATTCATAAGGATAAAAGGGTACGGATCAAATTCATCTCTGCGGGGTGAGTATGTATTGAATAAAATCCAAACAAAAAGCAGAATGGAGAAGGAAATAATAAACTTCCAGCTACCACCAAATCGTGCAACTTTATCGGAAATGCTTTGCCCTTTTGTTAAGACTTCTTTTGGTTGATGCAGGAGATTTTCAACGATTAGTTTTTCTTCCTCAATAGCTTGTTTAACGATTTTCTGTAGTTTAATTAATTGTTCATTTTCTGATTTGAGAAGGTTCTCAGTATCTGAATTCATAAGTGATATTTTATTTTATAATGTTGAATGAAATGAGTAAGATAATAATCAAAATTCCAATCAGGGAAACCATGAAAAAATAATCAGCAATTGTTTCGAACCGTTCTTCCTTGATTTTATTTTTGGTTCGAATGGAAAAAAATGAAAAAACACTGGAGAGAGTCAGAAGTAATGCAACAACAGAAGTAAACTCATCAATAATATAGGCTTCTGTCAAATTGGCGATATGTAATGATGTAATAATGAAAAGACAAAACCCCAGCAGTGTTGCTGAAGTATTTAATATATGCTGCGAAGTATTATTTGCCATCTGGTGAAGGTAAATTTAAACAGTCATTTTGCTGAATTAAATTGTTGTGTTTTTAGTTACAGTGATGAAGATTACAATTAGTAAATATTGTTCATGTTGAGTGGGTTTGTGATGTGCGAGCAGATTTTTTATGCCGGATTGATTTAATAATGCAAAAAAAGAAATCGCATTTATAAATGCTGTATCAAAACTAAAGTTTATGATATAAAGATTTTATAAAGATTGGAAAGATGGCTTTAATTGACTTACATCATGTGAACGGCTGATTGTTAAACAAAGCCCTGTCATTTCTTTGTCAAAGAATTTTATTGCACTCTTTCATGACATACACATGATAATTCAGAAACATTGCTGAAGAAACTTTGTGCCCGAATTACCAGACATGTACAAAACCATTGCAATTTTAATCGCTACCATTTTTTCACTTTCTGCTTCAGCTCAATTTGATTCATCACATGCCGTGCAAATGAATGAGGTGGTAGTAACTGCAACCAGAACTGAAAGAAAACTCGGAAATATTGCCGTGCCTGTCCGCATCATTCAGCAAAAAACAATTCAGCAGGCAGGCTCATTACGGTTAAAAGATATTTTACAGGAGCAGGCCGGTTTATTTATAACAAATTCTTTTGGCGCCGGCGTGCAGATGCAGGGATTAAATCCTGATTATACATTAATACTTATAGATGGTGAGCCGCTTGTTGGCAGAAATGCCGGCGTTCTTGATTTAAATCGTTTGTCCGTTGGCAATATCCGTAAAATTGAAATTGTAAAAGGCCCATCATCCAGTTTATATGGTTCGGAAGCAATGGCCGGGGTGATAAATATTATTACAGACCGTTCTTTCAAAAAGCAATTGAGTGCAGGTGTTCGTTATGGTTTTGGAAATCCGGATAAAGGTTGGGTAGCTCCTGTTGGAAGCAATACATTTAAAAATTTTGATTTTAATGTAAACGGTAGCAGGACATTTAAAAGATTAGGCGTACAATTTTTCAGCAATGCTTATTATATTGATGGTTTCAGCCTTCGTCCGTTTTCTGATAACAGGGTGGCCCAACCCATCTGGCGTTTAACCAATCAGGCACAGCTGAGTTATAGTTTTTCCAATAAAACAAAATTCAATTTATCTGTTCGTCATGCTTACGATTATATTAAACAGGAATTTGCCGTAAGTAACAATGGTGCCATCACTAACTCTTATGGAAGAGAAGCAAACAGTGATTTGAATATTGCACCGGTATTGGTGCATCAATTCAGTAAGAAAATAAAATCAGCTCTTCGTTTGTATGGTACTTTTTTCAATGGCTCGCAGCAATTGAAGTTCAGGGAAAAACCTGACAGCAGTTATAAAGATGAGTTTCAGCAAAATTTTTACAGGGCAGAAAATCAAACTGATTTTAATTTCAAAAATGCTACACTCACAGTTGGTGCCGGCTTCATTGAAGACCAGGTACAATCTACCCGCTATGATGATTACAACAGCCGCAAACAAAATAATGTACTGTATGCTTTTTCACAATACGATTGGTCGCCTTCTGAAAAAGTTACAGTTATTGCCGGGTTAAGATATGATGATAACAAATTATTTGCAGAAGCATTTAGCCCCAAACTTGCTTTCAGGTATAAGGCAAATAAAAAATTATTATTGAATGCAAGTATTGGCCGCGGTTTTAAAGCACCCGACTTCCGCCAGCTCTATTTAAATTTTACAAACAATGCAGCAGGTGGTTATTCTGTTTTCGGAACAATCGATGCAATAAAAATTATTACTCAACAGCAAAGCCAGGGATTGATTTCAGAAATCAAAGAGGATTTTTATAAATTAAAAATATTGAAGCCAGAGTTCTCTACCGGTATCAATGCAGGCGGTACCTATTATTATTCATCAACACTTTCTTTCAACCTTAATCTTTTCAGAAATGATATTGAAGAGTTGATTGATGTACGACAGGTAGCTACTAAATCAACTGGTGCACAGATATTCAGTTATATCAATATTAAAAATGGTTACACACAGGGAGGTGAACTGGAAATAAACTGGCAGCCGGTAAAAATATTAAAGATTGCATCCGGCTACCAATACCTGCTTACTGCTGATAAAGATGAACTGAAAAATGTAAAAGCAGGAAAAGAATATACACGGAATAGCGATGGCAGCAGCCGCATCCTAAGCAGGAGTGAATATGCAGGTTTGCCCAACCGAAGCAAGCATATGGCAAACCTTAAGTTCACGTATGAAAATGAGAAAAACTTTTTCGCTACTACACGGTTTATTTACCGCAGCCAGTGGGCAGTAGCCAACAGCGATGGCAATGGTGTATATAATTCCAATGACGAATTTGCCAGTGGATTTTTAATGATAAATATTTCCGCAGGAAAAGAATTTAAAAATGGTATCCGCATCAATGCAGGTATGGATAATATTTTCAATTACCAGGATAAAGATTATTTACCCAACCTGCAGGGAAGAAATATTTATCTCGGTGCCCAATTCAAATTAATAAACAACAAACAATAATTATAAACTCTGCCTTTTCTCCCCTTCAGGGGATGGGGCGCAAAAAGAAAAAACGATGAAAATTTTATCAGTAATAGTAGCAACAACTTTAGCCGCAACTTTATTTATTACTTCCTGCAAAAAAGATAAAGTAGAACAACCTGTAGCAAACCCCAAAGCATTTGCAGTAACAACCAGTGGCAGTATTACAACCGTAAAAAATTTACCGGCTGATACAATTATTGGCATAGCAGCATCAGGTCAGCCATATGGAGCAGGCAAGTATTCATTTTTTAATTTGGAAACAAAACAGTGGATTCCCAATAGCGATTCAGCAACTACAAAATGGGATTTGGCATTTGCAGGTACTACTATTCGAGTAAACAATCTTACAAGTGGTCCCGGTACTGGTGGTGCATTTGTTTATATAGGCACCTTCGATGCGCTTACCGCCGTACCTGTTGATTCAGTTTTCAAAACAGATAACCACCCAACTTCTTATGCCATACCAAAGGGTTCGGGCAAGGGTTGGTACACGTATGATGGTATCAACAACCTGCTTACTCCCACACCCGGCCGTGTTTTGGTTATCAAAACAGCCAGTGGGAAATATGCGAAAGTTGAAGTGCTGAATTATTATAAAGGAGCAGTTACACCATCTGCCAGCGCAACAGATGCAGTAAAAATTAATGAACAGCGTTACTATTCATTCCGGTTTACTTACCAGGGAAATGGTACAAAGAATTTTTAGCCTGCACACCGAAGCTTTTTTTCTTAGTGGATTTAAATAATACGAAAAGCGTAAGTGTGGTTGACAGTCTGAATAGCCCTGATTTAGCTTTTGTTGCGACGCTCCCTTGTACTGTAACAATTCTATTCGGCATTATTAAAGAAGCCTTATATAAACGGAGGTTCTAAAATTTCATATTCACCAAATGTACCTACGGAACATTTAAAATTCATTTCAATTATTCGGCTACCCACCATTCGTCCCTTTGGAACGATTCGTGGGTAGCTTGATATATCGAATCAAAGATTCGTTCCGTAGGAACGAATGGTGCCCTCATCAAAAAGAATTTGGAAAACCATTCAAGCTGTCTCAAAATGGGACGGCATTTTATTGCAATCCCCCACCCGTTTTCCTTAACTTCACTGACTTTTTAGCAATAGGAATATGAGTAAGAAATATCGTGAATATCAGCATCTCAACTTACCCGCAATAAGCCAGGAAATGCTTGCTCAATGGCAGGAAAATAAAGCTTTTGAAAAAAGTATATCCTTAAGAGAAGGCGCAACTCCATTTGTTTTTTATGAAGGCCCGCCAAGCGCCAATGGTATGCCCGGCATTCACCACGTTATTTCCCGAACATTAAAGGATTTGGTTTGTCGGTACAAAACCATGAAAGGTTTCCAGGTAAAAAGAAAAGGCGGATGGGATACACATGGTTTGCCTATCGAATTGGGCGTAGAAAAAGAATTAGGTATCACAAAAGAAGATATCGGTAAAAAAATCTCCGTTGAAGAGTATAACAAAAAATGCCGTGAAGCCGTATTGCGATATAAAGACAAATGGGATGACATTACAAGAAAAATGGGTTATTGGGTTGATTTGAATGACCCATATATCACATACAAGAACGAATATATTGAGACGGTTTGGTGGCTGTTGAGTGAGTTGTATAAAAAAGGATTGCTGTATGAAAGTGTAAGCATACAGCCATATTCTCCTGCGGCAGGTACAGGATTAAGTTCACATGAATTAAATCAGCCGGGAACTTATAAGGATGTGAAGGATACCAGTGCGGTGGCCATGTTCAAAATAATCCGCAACATTAAAAGTGAATTTCTATTTACGGAGTCTTCCACTACTCCCTCTCCGCAAGGAGAGGGTCGGGGTGAGGCGTTCTTTCTCGCATGGACAACTACACCATGGACATTACCTTCTAATCTCGGATTAACTGTCGGTGCAAATATTGATTATGTTTTGGTAAAAACATTCAATCCTTATTTACAAAATGAAATAAATATTGTTCTTGCAAAAGCATTGCTCAGCAAATATTTCAAACTGGAAAATGAAAATGCTGATTTCGCAGAATATAAAAATGACGGAAAGAATCTTCCTTATTCCATCATCACAGAATTTAAAGGAAAAGAAATTGAAGGCTGCGAATACGAACAGTTACTTCCTTACGAAGCCAATTCATTAAAAAATATTTTAGAAGAAACACCCGGTGCAAAACCATTCTGTGTAATGGTTGACAGCTTCGTTACTACCGAAGATGGTACAGGTATCGTACACACTGCCCCTGCATTTGGTGCAGATGACTTTAAAGTTGGTAAAAAATACAATATCGGAATCCTCACTATGGTTGACAAACAGGGGAAATTTGTGGAAGGCATGGGTGAATTCAGCAACCGCTATGTAAAAAATTATAAAGACGAGAAAGATTATGTGGATGTGAATATTGACATAGCCGTAAAACTAAAAAAAGAAAACCGTGCTTTCAAAGTTGAGAAATACGAACACAGCTATCCGCATTGCTGGAGAACTGATAAACCAATTTTATATTATCCACTCGATGCATGGTTTATAAAAACAACAGCCATAAAAGACAGAATGGTTGAATTGAATAAAACTATCAACTGGAAACCGAAATCAACCGGAGAAGGAAGATTTGGTAATTGGTTAGAAAATATGGTGGACTGGAACCTTAGCCGTTCAAGATTTTGGGGCACGCCATTACCTATTTGGAAAACTGAAGATGGAGAAGAAGAAATTTGCATTGGAAGTATTGAAGAGTTGGTGAATGAATCAAAGAAATCTGTAAGTGCTGGAGTGATGCAAAGTCTCCCCTTCAGGGGAGATTTAGAGGGGCTGGATCTTCATAAACCTTATGTCGACGATATCATACTCGTTTCGCCAAAAGGCAAACCAATGAAACGGGTTCCTGATTTAATTGATGTTTGGTTTGACAGTGGCGCCATGCCTTATGCCCAATGGGGATTGCCAGATACAAATTCAAATGAATTCGGTCCGCTGAGTGCAGAAAATTTTTTCAAATATCATGCTGCCGCTAAGCTCCTCTCCGGCAGAAGAGGGGTTTGGGGTGAGGCGTTTCCCGCCGATTTTATTGCTGAAGGTGTTGATCAGACAAGAGGATGGTTCTATACATTACATGCAATAGCTGCATTGGTATTTGACTCTGTTGCTTTTAAAACTGTTGTAAGTAATGGATTGGTGCTGGATAAAAACGGCAACAAAATGAGTAAGCGTTTGGGAAATGTGGTTGACCCGTTCAAGACTATTGAAACCTACGGTGCTGATGCCACAAGATGGTATCTTGTTACCAATGCATCACCATGGGATAATATGAAGTTTGACCTGGATGGTATAAAAGAAGTGCAGCGTAAATTCTTCGGAACACTTTATAATACTTACCAGTTTTTTGCATTGTATGCAAATGTGGATGGCTTTGCATTTAAAGAAAAATATATACCACTGAATGAAAGACCTGAGATTGATCGCTGGATTCTTTCTTCTTTAAATACAGTTGTAAAAAAAGCAACTGAATACATGGATGATTACGAACCTACACAGGCTGGCCGTGTTGTGGAAGATTTTGTAGATGCACATTTGAGCAACTGGTATGTTCGTTTGTGCAGAAGAAGATT
>JANPEU010000301.1:0-2249 GCA_031423175.1 Bacteroidota bacterium | reverse complement strand
CCGGAAATATTTAAAAGAGCTTCTGTTTCTTTCAACTCAATTTTTTTTGATTTCAGCCATTCATCTTTCTTTATTGCCTGTTTTAATAATTGGATTAAATGCTTTTTATCTAATGGTTTTAAAACATATACCTGGCAGCGGCTGAGTAATGGACTGTTTACTTCAAACGATGGGTTCTCTGTTGTTGCTCCTATCAATTTTATTATGCCTTTTTCAACTGCACCCAGTAATGCATCCTGTTGGCCTTTATTAAAACGGTGTATCTCATCTATAAATAAGATAGAGCCGGCTTTTGTTCTTGCCTGTTCAATTATTTCCCGAACATCTTTTACACCAGCACTGATGGCGCTGAGTGTATAGAATGGAACTTTTAATGTGTTTGCAATAATATTTGCAATGGTTGTTTTACCTGTGCCGGGTGGCCCCCAAAAAATGATGGAAGGAATAGAATTAATTTCGATTGCCACACGAAGAATGCTTCCTTTGCCGGTCAGATGTTCCTGACCTACCAGATCGGAAAGTGTAGATGGTCGTATTCGTTCTGCTAATGGAGTTTGGGGTTTCACTTTTTCAAAGTAACGAAAAACCGGATAGCTGCTAGTATATTTTTGTTTGTAAAATTGAACTTATTTTTTCCCGGGTTGATTCCTTAATATTGTGAATTTTACCATTACTTACTTATTAAAGTAGAGTTAACTTTAAAGTTTGAAATTCTGGAATCATATCTTAAAATTTAAAAGCCTGTTAGCGAAAGCTACCAGGCTCTATAAGTAAGTCAGATTTTAAATTAAAGTGCTTTCTTATATTCTATCGGCATCAATTTTTCCAGATTCACATGCTTTGAAGCATCCATTATTTCAATACCAATAATTTTATCGTCTTTGCCAATATCAAGTACAATTTCTTCTGACACCCTTTTATTGACTACATCATGAGTTGATGACTCTATTCTTATGTAAAGAAGATCGGTTTTGCTGTCGTAATGAATTGTCATAATTTAAAATTTACCATAAAAAACATAAACAGTTATTGTAATGATTATCTCTTGTTCAATTAAATAATAAGCTTCAATCTTTTTGTCATCATAATATTTGCCGTTCCTTGTATTGGTAAAAGAAAATATCCGTGATTTGCCTAGCCTGCCATATTTTCCTAAAATACTTGCACCTAGTTCAATTGTTTCAATAATTTCTGATTCAGAGGCACCTCTTTCAACTGCTCTTTAAAGAGTATGAGCTTCAATCTGAATTTTCATTTCTTAAAATTAATCAATTATTTTTTCAAATTTAATTTTATCTGTAATTCTTCAAACTGTTTATCATCAATTGTGGAAGGAGCATCCAGCATTACATCTCTTCCGGCATTGTTTTTTGGAAAGGCGATAAAGTCACGGATGCTTTCGCTGCCACCAAGTATAGCACAAAGACGATCGAACCCAAATGCAATACCACCATGTGGTGGTGCGCCGTATTCAAATGCGCCCAATAAGAAACCGAATTTATGCAAAGCTTCTTCTTTGCTCATACCTAATGCTGCAAACATTTTTTCCTGCAATTCTCTTTGGAAGATTCTGATAGAGCCACCACCGATTTCATTCCCATTCAATACCATATCATACGCATTTGCTTTAATGCCTGCGTACGGATGTTCCAGGTATTTTGCAGCATCATTTATTTCGGGATCATTATTTATCATTACTTCTATATGCGATGGTTTAGGTGAAGTGAATGGATGATGACGGGCTACCCAACGACCTGCCCCGCCGCTTACGGGGTTTTCTTCCTCCGCATATTCAAACAACGGAAAGTCTAATACCCATAGCAATTTAAATTCATCTTTTTTTCTTAACCCTAAGCGTTCTGCCATTTCCATTCGTAAATCACTTGCTGCTTTTCTTGTTTTTTCTTCGGCACCAGCAAGAATTAAAATTAAATCGCCGGCTTTTGCAGCTGCTGCTTCTGCAATGGCTTTTAATTTTTCTTCTGTATAAAATTTATCTACGCTGCTTTTATAAGTTCCATCTGCATTACATTTTATAAATACCATTCCTTTCATTCCAATCTGCGGACGTTTTACCCACTCGATCAGTTCATCGGTTTGTTTTCGGCTGTATTCGCTACAGCCAGGTGCTGAAATAGCCAACACTGTTTCAGCTTCCTCAAATACTTTAAAGCCAGCTTCATTAATCAATGTGGCATTATCTTTCTTTTCAGTATAAACTGATGTAGGTTTTTTCAGATTCAATAATT
>JANPEU010000300.1:0-5923 GCA_031423175.1 Bacteroidota bacterium | reverse complement strand
ATTGGCAGCAGCATATCAAACCACATTTTTTTCATGAGGAGCAGGTGTTATCAAAATTTATTCCGGAAGACAATGTCTTGTTGAAACAAATGCGGGATGAACACGAGATGATACGTGAATTGATTTTGCAATTGGGCCAGGATAGTTCTGCAGCAACTTTTTCTACACTTGCAGATATTATTTACAAACATATCCGTTTTGAAGAACGTGAATTATTTCAATGGGTGGAAGAGCATCTTACAAAGGAACAACTGGAAGAAATTTACAGTGAGCTAGAAGCACATCCTCTTTGTGGCTCGGATTGGACGGATGAGTTTTGGTTGAGGAAATAATTTACTACCACCTCGCCACAATCTTAAAATTTACCAACCGCGGAGTTAAACGATTCGGTAAAGTAAAAACAGTATTTGAAAAATCTTTTACCAGCAAATAAGAAATGGTATTTGCACGATCAATCATATTGAACAGTTCAAGACTTGCCCAGATATTATCAAAGTTTCTAAAAGGAGAATGGCTGCGGCGGTTACTTCGGTCGCTGTCCAGCAATAAAACACTAAAGCCAATATCAACTCGGATATACGGATCAATCACCAACGCATTTCTATAGCGTACCAAACCCGGAATATTGTAAGGAAGATTAGAACCATACAACAGATTCAAATACATTTTTACATTTTTATTAGTGGCAAGATAATCCTGGAAGTACATGCCAAAAGTTATTCTGCGGTCAGTTGGTCTGCGTATATAACCATTTTGAACTGTGACACTGTCAGTCACAATAAAATTAGTGTCGAGTGTATATTTTTTATAAAAGTCATTCGTAATATCTTCTTTGGTTTTCATAAAGCCAATGCTTATCCAACTCTCCGCATCTTTTACTATCTCACCAAACAATCGCATTTCAATTCCGGCAGCATAAGCTTTTGCATTATTTTCTCCGAAGTAGCGCAACCGGACATTATCAATATCATAAGGCACCACATCCGTCATTTTTTTATAGTAAGCTTCTGTTGTCCATCTCAGAGCCCGGCCCCAGCCTTGGAAATTATAATCGAAACCGGCTACGGCTTGCAAACTTTTTTGTGCTTTTAAATTTGTGTTTACGGTTCCATCATATCTTCTCAGTTCACGATAAAAGGGTGGTTGTTGATAGGATCCAACTGCTGCACGAAATACAATATCTTTTTTCCAATTGGGTTTCCAACTAAAACCCAGGCGTGGTGAAATCAGAAATTCTTTATTAAGCGTATTATAATTATATCGAACACCAGCTTGTACGGTATATGAGTTTAATGAATCGCCAAACACAATATTGTCCTGCACATAACCCGAAAATTTATCAATACTTAAATTGGCTTTTGATTTCAAAATTTTATTGAGTTGTAAAAGATTTGGATTAAAGGGTAAGGAGTAACCTGCACTATCCTGGTATTCCCATTCATTTAGTTTATCTGCAATTGATGTTTTGTCATAAGCCACGCCCCATTGAATATTATGTTTTCCTTTGTCCAATGTTCCTTTATGAGCAAAATTTAAGTTTTCAATATTCAGTTTGTTTCTGGCAAAATTCTGATAGAGCCCCGCACCCAATGGATTTACAATTAAACCATATGTAGCATTGCGTTTATCAAAATCACGATCACCAAAAATATATGCACCACTGATATCTATATTTTCATTTTCATCATTCGTAAATCTGGATACCATCCATTTTAGTTTCAGGTTTTTTGCTATCTGATTGGTGAAAGAAAGTCCAAACATATTGGTCGTGTATTCATCTCTTTCTCGTCCGGCAAAATAAATATCTACACCGAGTGTTGCACTGAAGAAAGGGGAGAAGACCGATGATGTGAGCTGACTGAACTCTGGAACAAGAGTGAATTTTGTTTTAGAAATATTTCCTAAAAATTCTGCACTCCATTTATTACTAAATTTATAATTGATCAGTGTTTGAATATCACCTGAAGAGGGAACATAATTTCCTTTTGTATCCTGTCGGCTTAATAAATTCCGGTTACTTCTGTTTCGAATGCCAAACAGGTAACTCAGTTTTTCGTTTACTGAAGTTCCTTCCAGGCTTAATCCCTGTTCCAATACACTTACATAAGCACTACCACCAAAACGTTTTGGTTTTTTATATTGAATATCTAAAACACTACTCAGCTTATCTCCATATTTTGCCTGAAAGCCGCCATTGTAAAAATTTATATTTCGAACCAGTTCAGGATGAATAAAACTCAAACCTTCCTGCTGACCACTGCGGATAAGATAAGGACGGAAGATTTCAAAATCATTTACATAAATTAAATTCTCATCGTAACTGCCACCCCGGACATTGTATTGTGAAGTGAGTTCATTATTACTTCCGACAAATATTTTTATCAGGCTTTCTACACCGGTTACGGCAGAAGGTAAATTCAAAATAGATTTTGGGTTGGGTCGGATGAGACCCACTTCGGTTCTGTCGCGGTTATCTTTTATTATAACTTCTTCTAATGTTTCCTTACCCCGTTCAAGACGGATGGTTATTACTTCCTCTTCATTTTCATTCAATAAAAAGTTCCGTTGCTCTGTTCTTTTACCGGTGTAAGAAAAGATTAATGCAAAAGCTTTGTCAGCAGGAACAGAAATTTTAAAATAACCAGAATCGTTGGTTGTAACAACTGTTTGCCTGCCAAGAATGGAAACATTTACAAGTGCAATGGTGTTTTCATTTTCATCCACCACTTTGCCGGAAACAAATGATGATTTTTTTTGGGAGAAGGAGGTGCAAAAAAGCAAACAGTAAAAAGCAGTAAGGAAAAAGGATTTTAGGTTCATTCAGGGGTTTGGGTTTGACTTCGAAATTAAGCTATATTTTTTTTATTTATAATGAATTTATTTAAAAGCGATACGATATCCTCAGCATCACCTTCTTTTTTAAATTGACTTATTATAACAGCCGGGTCATTATAAGTTTCAATTAAAAGATGATACCGGCTTTCCAAACTTGCACGTCTAAGTCTATCTAATAACGCACCTTCTTTGAAATTGATAGTTTTTATTTCTGAAAAATTTATTTCTGTTTTAGTCCCAAATATTTTCCGGATGACATTAAGTATGAAAAGCCTGTTTTTAAAAACTATGGTTTTTAATGTAAAATCTATTATACAAATATTTAAGCCAATAAAATTAGTATAGAAAAAATGGAAAGAAATCGCAATGACGAGCAGACCCCAAAACAAAGTTGAATTATTGAATAGGAAGAAAATTGAGATGACCCATATAAAAATTTGAAAGAAAATATCATTAAAATATGGCAGGGCTGTTATTTTAATTGACTGAAAGCCAAATTTTATTTTGGGGTTTTTAAAATTCTTTTTTTCAATCTCTGTTTGAAAATCTGAAAAATCAGTAACTCCCATATTTTGGTTTTTTGGCAGAAATTGTTTTACTTGATTGCCTTCAACTTTGCAATCGTTGCTTTTGGATCAGCAGATTTGAAAACAGTATTGCCCGCTACCAATACATCAGCACCGGCACTAAGGATTTCTTTTGCGTTGTCCAATGTTACGCCGCCATCAATTTCAATATGCACATTCAATCCTTTTTCATCAATCATTTTGCGGAGCTGTTTTATTTTTTCTATAGTCTGCGGAATAAATTTTTGTCCACCGAAGCCCGGGTTTACACTCATCAGGCAAACCAAATCTATATCATGCAACACATCCGCTAATAAGTTAACTGGAGTATGCGGGTTAAGAGCAACTCCAGCTTTCATACCCAAACTTTTTATCTGTTGAATGTTTCTATGAAGATGTGTGCAGGCTTCCACGTGTACCGTTAGAATATCAGCACCGGCATTTTTAAATTGCTCTGCAAAATTTCCGGGCTCCACAATCATCAGGTGTACATCACAAACTTTGCTAGTGGCTTTTCTGAAAAATTCTATTAGCATAGGGCCAAATGAAATGTTAGGAACAAAACGGCCATCCATTACATCCAGGTGAAACCAATCGGCCTGGCTTTCATTCAGCATTTTACAATCAGCTTCAAGGTTGATGAAGTTGGCGGACAGGAGTGAAGGGGCGATGATGGGCATAATATTAATTAAAGTTCAAGTATGTTTTGTACTGTATCAATAAACTGTTTTGCAAGCGTAGTGTATTCTTTTACAAGTTCTGTTTCTGATTCTTCTATATCATCGTAATCTGCATTTTGACGGCTATATAAAATGTTGCTGTAAAACTCCCCCATTTCTTCTGATAATATTCCAGGATTGATATAATACAGACCGAGCATTTGCTTTACTCCTGCATGTGTTTTAGTTAAAATATCTTTTTTAAATAAGAGAGCAGTTGCGCTATAAAAACATGCATAATATAACCTATTGAGAGCTGCGTTATTAAAATCATTTTCATACATGGCCTTAGCTTCTAATAATGATTTTCTTGCCCTCCGAAGTCTTATTTTAATAATATCTTCTTTATCCGGAGTTTTCATAAAACGATTCCTTCATTTTTAATATTGATAAACAAAGGAGTATTTGGATAAAGCTCGTACCAGGTTTTTTTAGGTTTTATGAAAGGAGAAATTACCTGATTGGTTGCTAATTCAAGTTTAAAAAGAGGATGTGTAATTTTTTTTTTCATCATCTCTTGTTATTTTTTCTTTATCCACCAAAATAAGAATATCCATATCTGAATCAGAACGATTATCTCCTCTTGCAAAAGAACCATAAAGAATAACAGTAGCATCTGGCTCTATGGACAGAACTGTGTTTTTTATTTTTGCTAATATTAATTCTTTGGAATTCATTTTTCAAAAATACAATTATTTCAGTTTATCAACAGCTTCTTTTGCTTCGGTCATTGTCTTATCCAACGCAAAAGCTTTTTGATAATTTATCTTTGCTTCCACTTTATTACCGGCGGCCTCCTCACATTTTCCTAACCAGTAATAAGCATCTGCATTATCCGGCGAAATTTCGATTAGTTTTAAAAAAGTTGTTTTGGAAACGCCGGTTTGATTTAATTCAAACAGTGTTTTTCCTTTTTCAATCCATGCATCAGCCAGGTATTTATCATTAATAATTGCTTTACTAAAAAATTCAAGAGCTTTATTTTTATCGCCAATATTATAATAGTAAACTCCTTTGAAATAATAAGGCTCTCCATGTTCTTGTGTCGAATCCGCTTTTATCATTTCATCCGTCAAAATTAAAACTTTAGGATTTTTTGTTTCGGCAAATAAAAAAGCAAGACTGGCTCCAATATATTTTGCACCTGAGTTATATAATTTTTCAAGTATGATAGCTGCTTCATTTTTCTTATCCATCTCCAACAACAGGTTAGCTTTTTTTTCTAAAAACAATTTGTTCGAAGTATCTGTATTTAAGATTGAATCATTAATTGCAAGAGCCGGTTCATATTGCTTTGCAGTTATATAAGCATCGGCAAGGCAATAACTCAGGTCAACCCGGTTTGGGAAAAGTGGCAAACTGGTTTTTAAAAACTGAATAGCTGAGTCCGTATTTTTTTTCTGCAATAAATATCCAAGATCAACTGCATAGTCCACTTTTTTATTCAAAGCCCATGCTCTTTGCAAATCATAGATTGCCGCATCGGCATAGTTTTCATTTGTTGATAAAATCTGGTTGGCACGGCGTTGATATAGTTCGTCCATTTCTGGAAACCGTCGGATACTGTCACTCAGATCTTTTAGTTCTGGAAGATTATAAATTTTGCTAAAAGGAGAATTTTCTTCTTTATTTCCACATCCGGTAATTAGTAGAAAAAGAAAGGAAAAAACAGAAAGAAGGCGGGGCTTAAACTTTTGCATTAAACAAAAATAAATTATTTGTTACTTGCAGCATGACAATTTGCTGACACAATAAAAAATCGTTAAGAATACCTTTGTCAGCCTTTTAAACGGATTTATATGA
>JANPEU010000299.1:0-7784 GCA_031423175.1 Bacteroidota bacterium | reverse complement strand
TTCAATTGTTGAAAAAAATCATTTACCAGTTTATTCGTAGTAGTAAAATCAACAATAGCATTTCCAAAACCGGAATCTGTTTTTATCAGCTCCGCAGAATTTTTCCATTCAGCAACTGTGCTATTTATATTAAATGCGGATGTAATAATTTTTGAAGAAAGCAACTCGCCATAACTAACAAGTTTATCTTTTGTACGCAACGAAAATTCGTGTAACAAAAAAACACCGTTGCAGATATCTTCTATCTCATTGCAATATTTTTTTACCTGGCTCAGTACACTACTTTGCTGCTGTACGGGAATAATTTCTTTTACAATTTCCAGGTGTCGGAGTTCCAGTTTTGTGAGTAGCTCTTTATACAACTCATTTCCATCTGCGGCTAATTGCCCGCTACTGATAAGTAAATCGGTAGTACCACCCAGTGCAGACACGACAACTATTATTTTATCGGTTGTTAATTTTTTATTTACAATGTCAATTGTTTTTTTGATTGCTCCGGCACTGCCAACCGATGTGCCACCAAATTTTAAAACTTTCATGCTATTTTCAAATGGGATTAATTAAAAAAAGATTTTTTTCTTCAAACAGTCTTTGCAGACCCGGGGTTATAATATGGTAATATACAATCCGCTTAGCGGATCGTATTTGTTGTTGTAATAGTGGTACCTGCCATTGAAATGAGCAGTGTAAAAGAGTTGATATGTAATAGGTGCAGAACCATTGTTTGAATGGACACAAAATAAACTTTTAAAGGGTATATAACAAGCGTTAGGGGTAAATTATTTTTATGCCATCGTTGCCGTAAAATTTCTAAAGGCAATTGATGTATCTTAGCTGTCCTGCTTGCCGGCAAATCAATAATAATTTAGTTTGGATGGAATATCAATCAACAAATGCTTTGCAGCATTTTAAAAATTTAGTCGGCATTAAGTTTCAGCTATATAACAGCCTGTTTACTTCATTGCCCTTTCACCGGATAGAACGTACCGGTATTTTGTTATCCTTATTACTTACACTTATCGAAGACGGGTTTAAAAAGAAGCAGAGTCCTTCAGAAATAATACAAGAATTTTTTGATAAACACACAACCTATAAAACAGAGCAGGAGCAGTTGGATTTATTATTTCGCTTTGTACAATATGCCGAAAGACAGGTTGTATTGTTTGACGCACTGGAAGATGCAGCTTTCAGTAAAGTGCATGATATGAATGGATCGGGCACACTTCATCATTTAAAAACAGAGATAGAAACAAATGCTAAAGAAAAAGAACTGGAAAAAAAATTAAAAGATTTTTCTGTACGATTAGTTTTAACTGCGCATCCTACACAATTTTATCCGGGAGCCGTATTAGGTATTATCAATGATTTGTCGAGAGCTATTGCTGATAATAATGTAACCCTCATCAATCAGTATCTTCAGCAATTAGGAAAAACGCCTTTCTTTAAAAAGCAAAAACCTACACCATATGATGAGGCGGTGAGTTTGATTTGGTATCTGGAAAACGTTTTTTATCCTGCTGCCGGAAGAATTGCAGGTTTTATGAAAAGAAATTTTGCGAATGAAGTAAATAAGGACAACTCAGTTTTAAAGATGGGATTTTGGCCGGGTGGTGACAGAGATGGAAATCCTTTTGTAATAACTGAAACAACGTTGAAAGTTGCCGATGCATTGAGAGGGAGTATTATTAAATGTTATTATCTGGAAGTACGCCGTATCAGAAGAAGGCTAACTTTTGATGGTGTGGAAAATGTACTGGCTGAACTGGAAAAAAAACTTTACAATAATATTTTTATTCCCGGCTCAAGAACAGATATTACAAAAGAAGAAATACTTGCCACGCTTGGACAAATCAGGCAAACATTGATTTATCAACACAACAGTTTGTTTGTTCATTTAGTAGAAAATCTTGCTAACAAAGTTGAGTTGTTTGGATTACATTTTACATCATTGGATATTCGCCAGGATAGTTACATACACACAAGAGTCTTGAAAACAATTCAGGAACAAAATCCCGAAACAGCATTTCAACTTATTCCTTCTTTTTCAAATAAAGAGATGGAAGAAATAGAGTCGGTGACGGAAGAAATGGTGAAAGAAACGATTGCATCTTTCTCGGCAATTAAAACAATACAGAAGGATAATGGCGAGTCGGGATGCAACCGGTATATCATCAGCCAGTGCAACAGTGCGAAGAATGTAATGGAAGTGATAGAACTGTTTTTATTAAACGGATATAAGGAAGATGAAATAAATGTTGACATCATTCCACTGTTTGAAACGATTGATGATCTGCAAAATGCATCAATGGTGATGCGTAAGTTGTACAGCAATACAGCATACGGAAATCATCTTAAGCGCAGGGGAAACAAGCAAACCATCATGCTTGGTTTTAGTGACGGCACAAAAGATGGTGGTTACCTGATGGCTAACTGGAGTATTTATAAAGCTAAAGAGGAGCTTACAAAAATATCCAGGCAAAATAATATTGATGTTTTGTTCTTTGATGGTCGAGGTGGTCCGCCTGCAAGAGGCGGGGGTAAAACGCATAAGTTTTATGCATCTATGGGAAAAAATATTGCCAATAAGGAAATTCAACTAACCGTTCAGGGGCAAACCGTGAGTTCAAATTTTGGAACAATTGACGCTGCACAATTTAATATTGAACAATTGATGAATGCAGGCATATCCAATGAATTATTTTCTACAAAAGAAACTACATTGGATAAACTTGAAGAACAATTATTGCAGTCACTTGCAGTTGAAAGTTATACTGCTTACTGCGAATTAAAAGACCATCCCTACTTTCTTGATTATTTAAGTCATGCAAGTGCATTACGTTTTTATGCCGAAACAAATATTGGCTCCCGCCCGGCCAAAAGAGGAGCTACATCCCGCTTTACATTAAAAGATCTTCGTGCTATTCCTTATGTTGGATCCTGGAGCCAGCTAAAACAAAATGTAACGGGATATTATGGGCTAGGGTCAGCATTGAAAAAAATAGAAGAGGAAGGGAAATGGAATCAGTTGAAAAAATTATACCGTGAATCATTATTTTTTAAGACACTGATCGATAACAGTGAAATGGCAATGCGCAAATGTTATTTTCCATTGACAGAATTTTTATCGAAACACCCGGTGTATGGAGAAATACGAAATAAAATTTTTAATGAATTTGAGTTGACAAAACGATATGTGATCATGCTATCGGGAAAACCAGAATTAATGGCGGACTATCCGGTAGATCTTTTATCCATTCAAATGCGGGAAAGAATCGTATTGCCCTTAATTACAATGCAACAATTTGCTATAACAAAAGTAAGAGAGCTGGAAGAGCAAATGCTGAATCCCCCTGGTAAGACAACGTATGAAAAATTAGTAATGCGCTGTTCGTTTGGAATTATAAATGCAGGAAGAAATTCGGCATAAGATTTTTTATTTTGTCCTTGTTACAAGTACAGGTTAATTAATATCTGGTTTAATTGGAAAATTGTCTGTACGAAATGGAGAGGCTGGCAGGCCTTCCTTATTATATAAATTTACAGTTGCATCATTTTTAAAAGACATCCTTACCGCTACCGGTTTTTTTATATCGGGATGAAAAACCAATAAATCACCCCCATCTGTTTTTGCAGAAGCTTTTATAAACTTACCATCCATTCCTGCTATCAATAAATTAATCACTGAATCGCCATGTATTTGCAGGCCACTTCCGGTATAATCAAATTTGATACGGATTATTTCTCCCTCAGTAATCATTTCTTTATATAATGGCCCACTTACAGTGATATTGGGTAAATGATAAGTGTTTGCCAATGCCCATCGGGCCAGCCTTTCACCAACATCCAGTTTGTTTGGGGGATGAATATCATTTAGGTTACCGGTATAATCAGCCGTTACTGCCATTCCTGAATTTTTTATTTCAAATGCTGCATGCAGCTGCTGTTCCTGTATCAAGGCGCCTTCATAAGGTTTTTGGTACATGAAAGGAGTTATTTGTACATAATAAAAAGCCATATTACTTCCAAACAATTTACGCCAGTCTTCCACCAGCCACTTCAAAAAAGTTTTATAATATTTTGAGTTAATAGTATTGCTTTCTCCCTGGTACCAAATGGTACCTGCCACCGGGAAGATGTGCAGCGGATAAATCATTGCATTGTATAATAAGGAGTAGGGTTTGAATAATTTTTTATTCGATGTTTGAAATACTTCCCATGCAAGGGTATCAATTCCCACAGATTTTTTTTGGGTACTCATCCAGGCTTCAATATTAGTGCCGCCTGCGTTGCTATTAATTAATCCGACGGGAATATTTAATTCCTTATTTAATTTTCTGCCAAAAAAATAACCCACTGCACTGAATTTACGCATTACTTCCGGACTACATTCCTGCCATTTTGCAGCCACATCATTTTTCAATGAATCACTCTCTGCTCTTGGAATATCCAGCATCCGGATATTTTTAAAATTTGCAGCAGCAGCTTCCTGTTCTCCATTTGTGATACCATGTTCTACACTCCATACCATATTGGATTGACCGCCGCAAATCCATACTTCACCCAATAAAATATTCTTAAGAAGAATGCTGTCTTTTCCGTTTATAACACTGAGGGAATAAGGACCTCCTGCTTTTGCCGTAGGCAAACGAAGAGACCAGTTACCGTTTATATCGCTGATGATTTTATATTTTTTTTTAGTCCATCCTGTAAAAACATTTACCCGGCTGTTGGGTTTTGCTTTTCCTTTTAAGTGAAAAATACTTTTTTGCTGCAGTACCATATTATCCGATATAATAGTTGGCAACTGAAGTTGCCCTATCATAAAAAGGGGGAATAAAAACAATAAAAAAATTACAGCTATTCTTTTCATATTCTTTTTTTATGAAAGTAAAGCAATTTTTCTAAGTCGTCCGAGTGTGTTGAAAAGTTTACAAATTCAAACTGTATACTGGCAAAACAAAATTAAAAAGTATACCGGAGTATTTCCCCCGCTTTTTCTCTTTCTTCATCTCATAGAAAAAAAGACCCGCCGTAGAAACAGCAGGCCGGTAATGCTTATGTCAATAAAGGTTTAATAGGATTATTTTTTGAGTTTTATTTCATTTACATAAGAAGTCTCTTCAACTTTAGTTTTTATTTCAAACTGTTTTTTCTGCAACTCGTTTCCATCGGAAAAATTGAATTCAAGAGTTTCAATTTCTTCTTTTGGAAATTTGTACGTTCTGCAGTAATTATTCTCCGAAAAAAAATCACGGTAAAGGGTTTCCTGGTAATTTCCCAAGATTTTCATTACAGACTTTTTTTCTGATAGCTGAGTAATGGTTACTTTAAACCATAAAAAGCCATCTTCTTCTTTCAAATACTGTACAAATAGAACAGGCTTTTCAATACTGTTTACTTGTTGTGCTGAAGCGGTTGAAGGAATCAGCAACTGAGTTGACAGATTCATAACAAATGCGCAAATGATTGTTTTCATAATTTTCATTTTCATATTCTTGATTTTATTGGTTACACAATGATGTTTTACTATAAATAGTTTTTATCATTGGCACGCAGGTACGTTGATGAATGGCCGTAAATTTTATACGTATGGGAAACAACCGGAAAGAAAGAAATCGGATTACATGAAGTAATTTATATTTATTAATACAGGTATTTGTAAAATGTAACCTGTCTTGTTTGATATTTTTTCATTAAGGATATTAGAACAAAAAGAGTTTAAAAATTGACCACCCGTAGAAACGGGCGGTCTCAACGATTGCTTGCCATATGAAAAGAGTTGCTAATGATAAATCATAATGCAAATATCAATCATCGTTTTATTCATTTCTTAATTGATAAATTATCTTTTTGTTATTTAAAACGAATAAATTGCTGCAAGTAAAAAATTCGCTGTAGATTTTTTTCCTGTACCATTTTTATCTGTAAATATGTTTTCACTTGAATTATCAATCCTGAATTCAGGAATCAAAATAAACCCACCAGTTTTGATATTGGCGGAAAGTGTTGTTGCGAAAATGGAACAACCTGCTGGAGGAGCCATTGCAAATTTCAAATGATTTTTATCACTAAAGTATTCACCTCGTAATGTCAATCCAAACGAGTTTGTCGGATCAACATTCAAATACAATGCAGATCCCCACCAGCTTAAACCGTCTAAATTCTTAGCGCCATTCCAAAACTGAGTATTGTGTATTGTTCCATTATAACCAATATTGAACTTATCGCTGATTTTTGCTGTGGCTACCAGGTCAAACTGACTTATTTTAGCTGTGTCCGGTGATTTCCCGCCAATATAATTCAGGTAAAGCTTTATTTTATCAGTTGCAGCCAGACTATACTGTGCTATTACGAATTTTTTATTAATCTGTTCATCCGGCGGATTACGGAAATCAGTTGCATTTGATACTCCAAGCATGAAGCCATGTTTTCCTTTGGTTACATCAGCTTTAACACCAGTGTGTGTAAAGGGTCCGTTTGTAAACATATAACTCATACTGTAATTTCGGTTCAGTTGCGGATCGACTAACTCATAACCTACATGTGTTGCCCATGTACCAGCTGTAAATTTTAAGGATTGGGTAGGGGAATAAGTTACATACAATTGCTTTACAGCCTGTAATATTCCAGCTTCATTATAACTAAACTCTGACGCACGGTTACCAAATCCCAGGTCAAGCACTGCGCCTACCTTATCAGCCTTGTGTTCAAATTTTACACTTGCCATACCCAGAGCAAAACTATTATGAGAATTAGTAAAACTTGTGTAATTATTTCCCCTTGTTTTTCCAAAATCGTACCTGTAATAAACATCTGCAGAACCTGTAATGGAAAAGCTTGGCTTGGGCGAAGAATCAACACCATCTGTTTTAGGAACTGTAGTAGAGTCAACCAGAACAGAGACTTCCTGAGCCGAAGAAAAAACCAAACTGTGAGAGACGATAAATGCGATAAATAATTTTCGTAACATTGTAGTAGATTTTAATTGTTATTATAATTGGTATAGCCTTTGAACTTTGTCAGAAGTTCCTGTAAAGGCTGTACCTTTTTTATTTTTATAGTTAGTATCCAATTTTTTCTGCCGGAGTTTCTTTTACTTCTCCATTTGTATGATGTACAAGTAATGTACCCTGCGTATATTTTTCATTATGCTGACTTTCATCAAGACCCATTTCTTCTTCCTGTTCAGTAACACGAAGCGGAAGAATAACACTGATGAGTTTGAAAATGCCATATGATACTACAAAACTGTAAACTGCAACGATTGACATTGCTTTTAATTGAATAAAAAAGAAGCTTGGATTGCCATAAAATAATCCTTGAGGCCCGCCAACGATTCCATGTGCTGCTGTATTTGCAAAAACACCTGTCATCAACATACCTACCATACCACCGATACCATGGCAAGGGAATACATCTAATGTATCATCCAATGATGAACGTTGTTTGATACTTACAGCTACGTTAGAAACAATAGCAGCAACAAGACCAATAATTATACTTTGTGCAATACCAACATAACCGGCTCCTGGAGTAATAGCAACTAAACCAACTACTGCTCCTATGCAAAATGCAAGTACAGAAGGTTTCTTGCCTTTTATTACATCAAAAAACATCCACGCTAAACCTGCAGCTGAAGCAGCTGTAGTAGTAGTAGCAAACGCATTTACAGCAAGTGAGGTAGCACCAACTGCAGAACCTGCATTAAAACCAAACCAACCAAACCAAAGTAAACCTGTACCTATTAATACATAAGGTACATTGGCTGGCGGAATTTCTTTTTG
>JANPEU010000298.1:0-4968 GCA_031423175.1 Bacteroidota bacterium | reverse complement strand
AGCGATGTTCATTCTCTTATTTATGCAGCCATGAAAGTTAAGCATCGCATAATGGGTGCTATTATACTTGCAGGAAAACAAGCTGAACAATATAGTGCAGCTCATTTGAAATTACTCGTTACACTGGCTTTGCAATCGTCCACTGCTATTGAGAGTGCTATGCTATATGAAAAAAATATTCGTGAAGTAAGAGAAAGAGAAGAAGCCATGCTTGTTATTCATGAAGTAACAAAAAAATTTGTACCCAACGAATTCATCAGTTTATTAGGAAAAGATACACTGACAGATTTACGCCTTGGTGACCTTGCAGAAAAAATTGTAACCGTCTTATTTACAGATATCCGGGATTTCACTTCTTTATCAGAAAAAATGACACCGCAGGAAAATTTCCTGTTTGTATCTTCTTTTAACGAACGTCTGGGGCCTGTTATCCGATCTCATCATGGATTCATTAACCAATATCTTGGTGATTCTATCATGGCTATTTTTCCAAGGCACCCTGTCGATGCTTTGAATGCAGCAATTGAAATGCAAAAAGCAGTGTATGATTTAAACTTGCAAAGACAATCGGAGGGGCTATCGATTATTAAGGCGGGTATCGGTATGCATACCGGATCATTAATTATGGGAATTACCGGTGATGAACATCGGTTGGATGCTGCCACCATTTCTGATACCGTGAATACTGCAGCACGAATTGAAAGCCTCACAAAATATTATAAGTCGCCTTTACTATTGAGTGGAGAAACGCTTCAGCAAATCCTGCCTGCCGGCACGCAGGTTGCTGATCAGGATAAATATAGTTTACGAAACCTGGGAGAGGTCCAATTAAAAGGCAAAAACAAATTGTTAAGCATCTATGAATGTTTAAATGGCTGTACAGAAAAAGATTTTCAAAGAAAGATAAAATCATTACCTCTTTTTAATGAAGCAATGAATTTTTATTTTAATCAGGAGTTTGAGAATTCAATTCATGTTTTTGAAGAGATTTTGGAAGCAGACCCGGAAGATTTCACATCAACTTTGTTTATGGAAAATGCTTTCAGGTATCTTAAAAACGGAGTACCTGAAAACTGGACGGGGGCAGAAGAGATGCTGACAAAATAAACAAACTATTATTTTTACTGATCATTTCTTTACTTAAAATAGAAATTTTCAAATGAGAAGTCAATACTCAGAAATTTACAATTCAATTTCTTCGCATATACTTGCAAAATTGCAAACAGAACTTTCTTATCGTTTTACTTACCATAGTATTAATCACACATTGGATGTGCTGGAGCAAGTTCAGCAGATAGCAGCAAGAGAAGGGATTAAAGATGAGCAAAAATTATTTTTACTAAAAGTGGCAGCTCTTTATCATGACATCGGTTTTCTTTTTATTTATGCAGGTCATGAAGAAAAAGGTTGCGAACTGGTACGAAATGAACTGCCTGGGTTTGGATTGAAACCTTTGGAGATAAAAAAAATATGTGGAATGATCATGGCAACAAAAATTCCACAATCACCAAAAAATAAAATGGAAGAAATTATCTGCGACGCCGATCTTGATTACCTCGGTCGTGATGATGTTGATTTCATCAGCAACAATTTATATAAGGAGTTTCTTGACTTTGGATTTGTAAAGAATTACGATGATTGGATGCGAAAACAAATTGGCTTTTTTGAAATGCATAATTATTTTACTAAAAGTTCTCAAGAACTTCGCCATCCAAAAAAAATGGAACAGCTTACAAAATTGAAAACAGATTTTTTACCCGGCGATCAATAAAATTTGAATGGAATGAGAATGTCCCGTACTTTTTTAAGAGCTTTAAATGTAAGAAGAGATGAGTGGTGGCTGGTGCGAAAATTATTTTTACTGCAGTTTTTTCAGGGAGCCGGTATTGCATTTTTTTTTACGTCTGCTTTCTCCCGTTTTCTTGAAAAATTTCCTGTTTCTGGTCTTGCCTATGTTTTCATTTTATCTTCTTTTTTGTTATGGATTGCCGGATTTCTTTATGGTAAACTGGAACATCATCTTTCACCCTACCGGTTATGTACAATCATTACACTTGTGCTTGCAGTAAGTATGATCGTGTTTCGGGCTGGCACAGAATTTATCCATAGCGACTGGTTTTATTTTCTGATGCTCGCCTGGTTTAATGTATTGTATCTGTTAAATAATCTTATGTTTTGGGGAATGGCTGCTCAATCATACGATGTACGCCAGAGCAAAAGATTATTCGGTGTAATAAGTGCTGGTGATATTCCGGCAAAATTTCTTGGTTATTCTGTTGCATTGTTTACAGTCACCTATATCGGGACCGCTAATCTTTTGTTGGTAGGTTTTTTTTTCATACTGTTTTCTTTCAGGTACTTTAAAAAAATTCTTCAATCGGATAAACCGGAAAAATCACATCACACGGAACCGATTCATCATGTTGCTAAGATTAACTCTATTGTAAAGGATTACACAATTAATACGTTGGTGAGAAGAGTCGCAATTCTTTCATTGATTGTATCAGCCTGTATTATTTTAATCAACTATGGTTTTTATTCTGAAGTGAAGGGAACTAAAAATGATGTTGAGCTGGCACATTTCATTGCTTTATTTCTTGCAACAGCAAGGTTAGTTGCATTAGTAATTAAAATACTTGTAACAAGCCGTTTACTGTATTGGTTAGGAAACCGTACGGCCTTAATCATTACACCGTTATTACTTATTATCCTGATTTCAGCATTACTCCTTGCAGATGCAATGACTTTCAATAGCAAAATAGTTCTTTATATTTTTGGACTGGCTGCTATCGGTGTGGATGTACTGCGTTCTGCAATCAATTCACCTGTCTTGCTTACGATGATGCAACCCCTTTCAACACTGGAAAGATTAAGGGCACACAATATTGTAAAAGGGATAATGGATCCCTTTGCTTATCTTTTTTCGGGAATCTTTCTACTCGTTTTACTGGAACTGAAGCTTTATAATTTACAAACCTTAAGCTATGTTCTTTTTGGATTAGCGATTGCATGGATAATCGGAATCTTCAGGGTGCATCAACAGTATTTAAAAACATTGATTAAAACAATAAGCAGTCGATATTTTACGCAGGAAGAATTTAATTTATATGATTCGGCTGCACGGGAACTGATTGAGAAAAAAATTAATACTGGTACCGAACTTGAAGTCTTATATATATTAAAAATGTTGGGAAGCAGACCCGGTACCGAAAGTAACCGGTTAATTATTCATGCATTACATCACCCATCTGTAAAAGTAGTAGCAGAGGCCCTTCGGTTTGTTAGTGTATTGAAAATTAAAGAAGCTGAATCCTGGTTGTCGTCAATTATTGAAAATCATCCGGCAGATAATATCAGGAGTGAAGCAATTAAAGTTCTGGCTGAAATTGCTTTTCATGACTCTGTTATAGTACCATTAATGAACAGTGATGATAAATCTATCCGCCATTCTTCAATAATTTCAATACTCAACCATAGCCGTACAGAAAATCATATAAGCGAAGCAGAAAAGAAATTAAAAGTATTGTTTGCATCGGATAAGGTTGTTGAAAAAAAAGAAGCAGCCAGTATGTTATGTGAAATAATCAGCAACAACTTTGACAATGAATTGATACAATTATATAATACGAAAGATCCGGATCTGCAGCAGTCTTCAATCAGGGCAATGGGCTTTCATCCTTCGGCACAATGTCTGGGGCATCTTATAAATAATATAGATGAACATGAAAAAGAGGTTATCGAGGCATTAATTATGGGTAGGGAAAAATCTTTGCCATTTATGAAAGCCCGGATATTGGATGCTCGTTGTTCTGCAAAACAAAAAGAAAATCTTATCAATGCTATTGGTCGTATAAGTGGAAAAGCATCCCATGAAGTATTGCTTGGCCTGGTAAATGAATTGCCGGGCTCTGAATCCCTTATTATTAAAGTTCTTCACCGATGTCATTATACGGCAGGGAAAAAAGATCAGAAATTTATTGAAGACCTTACCCGGAATCAATTAATTGCAGCAGCTTCTGTTTTACACATGCAAAAAAATATATTACCAGAGAAAGAAAAATATCAGGTGCTGTTTGGATCATTACAACTGGAGTTGACTGAGATCCGAGGGACACTACTTTTTCTGTTTTCCTTTCTTTATGAACGGGAAAAAATAAGTAAAATAAAGGCAGCGATAGAAATTAATAAAAATGAAGCAAATGCGAATGCTATTGAATTAGTGGATATGACTGTAAAAAAAGAGTTTGCCAATCCATTTAATGCGGCGTTTGAACATGGCGATCTTGAACATCGTTGTGCCTTGCTAAGAAATATTTTTCCAAAAGATCTTTTTCCCGGTATAGATCCAATCATAACCGAAATACTTATCGACAAAAAACTTTTTTATAATAACTGGTCAAAGGCCTGCTCTTTATATTATTCAAAACAATTTAAACATTCAATTGAAAAAACGCTAATCAGTAAATATCTGGAATCTGAAAGTCTTTTATTAAAAGAAACGGCACGTTATGCCGGGCAGATTAATTAATTTTAACCCATGGCAGATTTTATACCCGACAAATTACTTCTTTTTGAAAAAGTACTTATACTGAAATCACTCGCTATTTTCAGCGAATCTCCAGAAACTATTTTGTCTGAGTTGGCACCCCTGATGCAGGAAGTAGAAGTTGAACAAGGAACAGTTTTATTTAAGGAAGGTGATACAGGAGACTGCATGTATATTATTTATAAAGGGCAAGTGAAAATTCATAAAGGATCCACCACACTTGCCATTTTGAAAGAGAAAGAAGTTTTCGGGGAATTGTCACTACTTGATTCAGAAACACGTTCAGCATCAGCTACCGCTAATTCGGATTGCTTTTTATTTAAAATTGATCAGGAACCATTTTATGAGTTGATGGAAACAAGACCTGAAGTAGCAAAGGGGTTTATAAAAATTCTTTGCCAGCGGTTAAGAGCACAGAATGA
>JANPEU010000297.1:0-3148 GCA_031423175.1 Bacteroidota bacterium | reverse complement strand
GCGTGCTGCTTTCATGATGACTCTACCAACAACGGCAAAAAGGACCAGCAGATGGTCTCAACTTCAGCTCATGAAATGGAACATAACCTAGACCCCAAATCACGAGAGTCTATCAAAGCACTGGCATGAGCAGTTTTTTTTGCAGAGTTTAAAATAAAGATTGCAATGCTGCCAATAACAATTAAGCAGATAATCAATAATAATCTATTCATTTTGTACCTCTTTATAAACGGCGTCAGAAATCTTATACGCAGGTTTCTCAACATCATAGTTTACAGTTCTACCTTCCTGCCTGGCTTTGATAGACTCTCGTGATTTGGGGTCTAGGTTATGTTCCATTTCATGAGCTGAAGTTGAGACCATCTGCTGGTCCTTTTTGCCGTTGTTGGTAGAGTCATCATGAAAGCAGCACGCCCTTGTTGGTATGATGCGTGGGCATTGTGCTTAGCCTACCAACAACTCTGCCATGAGGCTCTACCATTTTCAAATATAGTTAATCTCGAAAATGTGTAAGAAATCCCCGATGTCCGTAGTCTCCCTCTTCACAATACCAATAATAAATATACAAATTATAGGGTTGTTATGTTTAGTCTGAGACTAAACATCGGCTTCAAAGAAGCCGTAAAACTACAAACATCATATTAATACCAAGTCAAGTAAAGATGTAAATTATCTTTTTGCAACACAACAGATATCAGGAACATTTTTAATAAATCATTTCGGCTTATAAAAATTTAATTAGCAAATGCGGCTCTTGAAAGCTATCTTTGCGGTTCTTATTGTTATTGCTCTCTCTGTTTGTGAAGTTATCATCTCCAAATATTGTGATGTTCTAACCTAAGGCGGATAATGTATCAAATCATTCTGTTTGGTAGCCTTATCACATTTATTAATTAAAAATTTTATTGTGTCATTTAACAATTTACAGCTTATAGAGCCTGTACTAAGGGCTTTAAGCAACGAAGGGTACACCACCCCAACACCCATCCAGGAACAAGCTATTCCTGCTATTTTAGAAAAAAGAGATTTGCTCGGATGTGCCCAAACAGGTACTGGAAAAACGGCTGCTTTCACTATTCCTATTTTACAGCTGATGTATGAGCAAAAACTTAAGGAACATGAACTGCGTAAACAAAATCCTGATCAGCATAAAAAACAAAATACGCATCGTATTCAGACATTAATTCTTACACCTACCCGTGAACTTGCAATTCAAATAGGAGAAAGTATTGAAGCGTATGGACATTATCTTCCATTTCGTCATAAAGTAATTTTTGGCGGCGTACCTCAAAATAGTCAGGTGCAGGCAATACGCAGTGGTGTAGATATTATAGTTGCTACGCCTGGCCGCTTACTTGATTTGATGCAGCAACGGGTTCTTTCATTAGATCAAATACAATATTTTGTTTTGGATGAAGCAGATCGAATGCTGGATATGGGTTTTATTCATGATGTAAGACGCATCATAGCAACCCTGCCTTCAAAAAGGCAAACATTGTTTTTTTCTGCTACGATGCCAAATGAAATAAAACAACTTTCGGGTATGTTACTTACCAATCCGGTAAGAGTGGAAGTAACACCTCCGGCATCAACAGTAGATATGATTCAGCAATCAGTTTATTTTGTAGAAAAACAAAACAAAATGCCGCTGCTGATACAGTTACTGAAAGATCAGACCATCGAAACTGTATTGATTTTTACCCAAATGAAATATGCTGCGGATAAACTGGCAAGAAGTTTAAATCAGGCCGGCATTCGCACCGAAGCGATTCATGGAAATAAAACTCAGAACGCAAGACAAAGTGCATTAAGTAATTTTAAAAACAGAAAAACAAGAGTGTTGGTGGCAACAGACATTGCAGCACGAGGAATCGATATTGATGAATTAACCCATGTGTTGAATTTTGAGCTGCCGAATATTCCTGAAACATATGTACACCGGATCGGTAGAACCGGAAGGGCAGGTGCAAGTGGTATTGCTATTTCATTTTGCGACTGGAGCGAAAAAATATTTTTGAATGATATTCAAAAATTGATCAAGAAAACAATTCCGGTTGTAAAAGGTCATCAGTTTGATAGCCCTTTAATGCATAATGCTCCTGAACAAACTGATAAAAAGCCTGCTGCAAATTTTCCGTCTATGAGCCGTGGCAGAAGATCAAGCAGGGCGTTTACACAACGCTAACAGGTAAGTTTAAAATATTCAGTTATAAAAAAAACTCCACATAGTTGTGGAGTTTTTTTATAAAATATTTTCAACAAGCGAATAAAATTTTAATCCTGTGGCACTAGGCATTCTTTATAAATACCCACTTCAACACCGGATCGTTGTTTTAAAATTTGTAGTAATTCTGCAGCATCTGATTCTGAAACAAAAAATTCCATTAAATATGCAAACGTGCAGTTTTCATAAAAAGCCTGGAATATATTCAGATGCTTGGCTTGTGGAAGCTGAGTATAGAAATCAAGATCGTTTTCGTTGTGTCCGATAAAAGCCATCACTTTTACATCGTTTTCATCTTCGTTATGTTTTTTCTTTATTTGAAAAGGGACATAACCACCAATCTGCACTACCCGTACACTATGTTCTGGAAAATGTTCAACTTTTTTATTCGTCATAAAACTAAACTGGATATCCTGTTCGCTCCATTCATGAGTTGAAATATATCGAAACCTGTTTTTGGAGCCTGACGTTTGCTGAACTAATGGAGCATCCGCTTTACTAACTTTTAATCTTTTTGAAAATTTTTCCCATTGTGGTGCAAATTCATCAGGACCAAGGGCTGTTACAAAACAAACAAACTGATATATCGTATCTTTTTTCATATAAAAAATATAATGTTGAAGGATTATTGCTAATAGAACAATCAGCAGACCGTGCAAGTTAGTTCATATTTACCGTATTGGGGTTTTTATTAATGAAAGCGGATTTCGATAATTCAAAAATTGATATCAATTTCCAGTTGAATCAAGTCATATTTTTTTTTAACTTTCGAATTCAAATTTTATTTACGAATGATTAAGACAAAAAGAACAGGTGGTCAATCGATTTTAAGACAGGGGGTTAATCAGGGTTTCATGCTAATCGGAATTTTATTTTTAGCAGCTAGTTCTTGTTTTTCACAAACACTCTATGAGTTTAAATATT
>JANPEU010000296.1:0-10310 GCA_031423175.1 Bacteroidota bacterium | reverse complement strand
AGTGTTTCGCAAATCAGAGAATGTACATCCGAATTTCAACGGTTTGCAAAAGAAACGAATACGCCTGTTTTTTTAATTGGTCACATAACCAAAGATGGAAGTATAGCTGGTCCAAAAATTCTTGAGCATATGGTTGACACGGTTTTGCAATTTGAAGGTGATCGTCATCATGCATACCGGATTTTAAGAACACTTAAAAACCGTTTTGGCAGCACTTCGGAATTGGGTATTTATGAAATGACGGATGCTGGAATGAGGGGAGTTTTAAACCCCAGCGAAATTTTAATTACACAAAAAGAAGAAAATTTAAGTGGTATTGCCATAGCTGCAATGATGGAAGGAATGCGACCCTTATTAATAGAAGTGCAGGCATTGGTTACACAATCTGTTTATGGTACACCGCAAAGAACAGTAAGTGGTTTCGATTTAAGAAGACTGCAGCTATTGCTTGCCGTACTGGAGAAAAGAGGGGGATTTCATTTTGGTGTTAAAGATGTTTTCCTGAATATCGCCGGTGGATTAAGAGTTGAAGACCCTTCCACTGATCTTGCAATCATTTGTGCTTTGCTCTCTTCTTATGATGATACTCCACTTCCTCAGCAAATTTGTTTTGCTGGCGAAGTTGGATTGAGTGGAGAAATAAGAGCAGTAAACAGGATAGAGCAAAGAATTGCCGAAGCAGAAAAATTGGGATTTGAAAAAATTATTATTTCTAAATACAACCAGAAAGGAATTGGGAAACAAAAATTCAACCTGCCTGACCGGCAGGCAGGCATTGAAGTAATTACAATGGGAACGGTAGAAGAAGTATATAAATTATTGTTTTAATTTTTTATGATTCATTTAAAAGAAATAAAGGAATCAATTCTACAAATGGTATTTCCGCATGTATGCAGCGGATGCGGAAGTGATTTATTAAATGTTGAATCTTCCTTATGTATGCGTTGCATTCATGCATTGCCCGAAACAAGTTTTGAAAAACATGCCGGCAACCCGGTTGAAAAAATATTCTGGGGCAGATTGAAATTGGAAAGCGCCGCCGCCACTTATTATTTTACAAAAGAATCAATGGTACAGCATCTCATGCATCAGTTTAAGTACAAAAACAATAAAGACTTGTGTTTGCAAATGGGAAGAATGATGGCTCAAAATTTTAAACAGTCTGGTCGTTTTATAGTGGATGCTTTGATTCCATTGCCCCTGTTCCCAGGTAAAGAAAAAAGAAGAGGGTATAATCAGGCAACATTATTATGCGAGGGTATGGCAGAGGTAATTAAGGTCCCCGTTTTAAACGATGTAATAATAAGACCAGAACATACAGAAACTCAAACCAAAAAAGGAAGGGTGGAAAGATGGAAAAATATGGATGGCAAATTTTTTATGATTAATCCAGAAAAAATTTCTGGCAAACATTTATTATTGGTAGATGATGTAGTAACAACTGGTGCTACTTTGGATGCTTGTGGTACAGAGCTCCTGAAAGCCGAAAATGTGAAATTGAGTATTGCAACACTATGCTTTGCTTCCCGCATTTAAACCTCACCCCAGCCCCTCTCCGAAGGAGAGGGGAATAGTGGAAAATCAAAATACTTCAACTATTTTTGAACTCCATGAAGACAACCAGTATTCTATCAATAACCATCCTGCTGATTTTATATTCCTGCAAAAAAGATTCTTTCATTACTACTTCCGATGCAAGGGTAACCATCACTGCGGACACCTTAAAGTTTGATACGGTGTTTGTAACATCCGGCTCCACAACACAATATTTTATTATTAAAAATGATAATAATCAGAAATTAAAAGTTTCATCTGTAAAATTGTTGGGTGGTAATTCTTCTTTATTTAAAATAAATGTGGACGGAATTGTTGGTCCCGAAATTCAGAATATTGAAATAGATGCCAAAGACAGCATCTATGTTTTTGTAGAGGTAAATGTAAATCAGAATGCAAATAATCTTCCATTTGTTATTCGTGACAGCATTAATATTAATTATAATGGAAATAATAAATTAGTTCAGTTAGAAGCCTGGGGGCAAAACGCACATTTCTTCCGCAACAGAACAATAACAACAAATGAAACCTGGAATAATGATTTGCCCTATGTTATTCTAGGTTCTTTATTTGTGGATGTAAATAAAACCTTGACCATAAATAAAAGTTGCCGGATCTATGTACATGCCGATGCGCCAATCGTTGTTGATGGTACATTGCAAATAAACGGGTTGAAAGATACCAGTAACCGTGTATATTTTCGTGGCGATAGATTAGATGAACCTTACAAAGATTTTCCGGCAAGTTGGCCCGGAATTTTTTTCAGGGCAACCAGCAAAGACAATGTACTCAACTATACAGTTATTAAAAATGCTTACCAGGCATTGGGAGTTCAGGATCCATCTCCAAATGCAAACCCTAAATTAACTTTGAATGAATGTGTAATTGACAATGCTTATGATGCAGGAATTATTTCAATCAATAGCAGCATAACTGCACGAAACTGTTTAATAAGTAATTGCGGTAAGAATGTTGCTATTTATAAAGGCGGTACTTATTCTTTTCAACATTGTACCATGGCAACCTATTCCAACAGTTATCAATTGCATCGAAACCCTTCCATAACCCTTGCAAATTTCATTACCATAAACAATGTACCTGCACCGGCAGACCTGAATGCAATATTCCGTAATTGTATTATCTGGGGCGAAAATGGAATTGTGGATGATGAAGTGGTAACAGTAAAAAATAATTCAGCTGCATTTAATGTTACCTTTCAAAATAATTTATGGAAAGTAACCACAGCACCTGCCAATGTTATTGCAACCGGAATTATCAATAATCTAACCCCACAGTTTGATAGTATTAATGTTTCTGAAAAATATTATGATTTCAGGCTGAAATCAACCTCACCTGCAAAGGATGCAGGAACAGCAACTGCTATAGCACTTGATTTGGATGGAAAGCCGAGAACATTTGGCATAAAACCCGATTTAGGTTGTTTTGAAAAACAATAAAAAAATTTCACTGAAACTGAACAACACAGCCTTAACTTTGTTATCCTCTTAATTAAAAATATAAATCATGAAATCATTTTTTATTACAATGCTGCTTGCAGTCACATTAACCGGCACTTCACTTTACGATTTCAAAGTACCTGGACTGGATGGCAAACAAATTGATTTTTCCGCTTATAAAGGGAAAAAAATAATGATCGTAAATACGGCTTCTAAATGTGGCAATACGCCTCAATATGAAGAGTTGGAAAAACTATATGAAAAATATAAGGGCAAACTGGTTATAATCGGTTTTCCCGCAAATAATTTTGGTGGACAGGAACCCGAATCAAATGAGGTGATAAAAGAATTTTGTAAAAAGAATTTTGGAGTTACATTTCCAATGGCTGAAAAAATTTCTGTAAAAGGAAAAGATACACATCCTTTATATGTTTACCTGAAAGAGCAAGCTGCAGCAAAAGGATTTACAGATCCCGTAAACTGGAATTTTGGAAAATTTTTGGTGAATGAAAAAGGTGAGCTGGTTGCAGTGTTCTCTCCAAAAACAAAACCAATGAGTGAGGAAATCCTGAAATGGTTGAATTAAAAAATTAGTTTAAAAGTAAAAGCGTTGAAATTTTTTCAACGCTTTTTTATTTGTAAGAAGATTTATATTCGCAGTTCATGCAATTTTCTTCTATTATAGCACAACAAAACGTAAAGCACCAATTAACTGAAATGATGCAAACAAACCGGCTGGCTCATGCATTATTGTTTTTAGGTAAAGAAGGAAGTGGTGCATTACAACTTGCTCTTGCATTTGCTCAGTATGTTGTTTGCGAAAAAACCGGAGACAAGCAATCAACAATTACAAGTCAGCAACCGGCAGCATTATTATTTGGAGATGAGCCTTCACAATCACCACTCACCACTCATCACTCATCTTCAGATTCATGCGGCATCTGCTCCGGCTGTAAAAAAGCAAATGAACTCGTACATCCTGATATTCATTTTTCTTATCCTGTTGTTTCAAACAAATCAGGCAAACCACCCATCAGTACAGATTACATAACTGAGTGGAGAGAATTTGTAAAAGGCTACCCTTACGGAAATGTATATGACTGGCTTCAATTTATTGAAGCAGAAAATAAGCAGGGAAATATTACGGCACTCGAATGCAATGACATTATAAAAAAACTAAGTCTTAAAAGTTTTGAAACCCCCTATAAAATTTTAATTCTATGGATGCCTGAGTACCTGGAAAAAGAAGGAAACAAATTGTTGAAGATTATTGAAGAGCCGCCACCCAATACTTTATTTATTTTGGTTGCGGAAAATGAATCCTTAATTCTTCCTACAATCGTATCAAGATGTCAATTGGTGAAAATTCCTTTACTTGAAACAAAGGATATAGCAGATGCACTGATAAACAGAAACGATACAGATGCGAATAAAGCAAGGCAGGTGGCGGCAACTAGCGATGGAAATTACCGGGATGCTTTGCAGCAATTACAACATGCCGATGAAGATTGGCAAAGTTTATTACGAGACTGGCTGAATGCAATTTTAAAAACCGGGCCTGCTGCTCAAACTAAATGGGTGGAGGAAATAAGCAGGCTTGGCCGGGAAAAACAAAAACAGTTTCTCCGCTATTTTAATCACCTGTTAGAGCAAAGTATTCATTTGCGAATTGCCATCCCGACAGGAATAGAAGTCACTGACAGCTCTGAAAATGATTTTGCAAACCGAATCAATAAAATTGCCGACATCAGCCAGCAACAGGCTATAGTAGAGGAGCTTGACAAGGCAGTTTATTATATAGAACGCAATGCCAACGCCAAAATGCTCTTCCATGCCCTTACCATTAAACTATATCATATCATTAAAAACAAAATAGTACTTTTGGCAGATTGAGGGATGTGAGTTGTTAGGGGCTTGCTCAACTAAGCTTTAGCGAAGTTGGGTGAGTTGGAAGCCTGCACTAAATGGAAAATTTTCCGGTAAGTTCAGGTTGTAATTATTGAGTCATCGTTCGTCTATATATTAAGCTTCGGTTGCGTCGCACTCTTGTACTGAATCAAGTTTATTCAGCAAAATACAAGAGTCTTAAAATTGTTCAGTCCTATTCTGAAAGCAACAAGTGAGCTGATCTTCCACCGGAAGATTCGAAGACAACAGGCGATGATAGTAGTAACTCCGCTGGCCCCCCTCAAAAAAGAATTGTAATTAAAAAACTGATTGAAGTATTCAGGATTGATGCAATCTTAAATATTCAATTTTAAATCTGGAATCAAATAATGGCTTGCGGTAGTTGTGGTACAAAACCAGGCGGATGTAAAAGCAACGGCGGATGTAGTTCCGGCGGATGCAACCGTATGAATACACATGACTGGCTGCGCAACCTTCCTGTTGCCGACGCTGGTGATGAATGTAAAGTGGTGGAGATAAGTTTTAATAAGGGTAGCCGCAAAGATTTTTTTAGAAATACTACATTGCATGAATACGAAAAAGGCGATATGGTTTCGGTAGAAGGTGTAAGTGGTTTTGATTTGGGTGAAATTTCTTTGACAGGTGAGATTGTTCGGTTACAGATGAAAAAGCATGGTGTGAAAGAAGATGACAAAGAGATGAAAAAAATTCTTCGCCGTTCCAACGACAGGGATGTAGATACATGGCGCAGTAATAAAGCAAGAGAGAAAGAAGCAGTGATTCGTAGCCGTGCTATTGCAAAACAATTGAAACTAAACATGAAGATTAGTGAAGTGGAGATGCAAGCCGACGGACGTAAGGCTACATTTTTTTATATAGCCGAAGGCCGTGTGGATTTTCGTGAGTTGATAAAAGTATATGCCGGGGAGTTTAAAGTAAAAGTGGAAATGCGTCAGATTGGGGCAAGGCAGGAGAGTGCAAAAGTCGGTGGCATCGGAAGTTGTGGTCGTGAATTGTGTTGCAGCACATGGCTCACCGAATTTAAAAGTGTAAATACGACTGCGGCCCGTTATCAGAATTTATCAATCAATCAAACAAAGCTTAGCGGACAGTGCGGAAGATTGAAATGTTGTTTGAATTATGAACTCGATACTTACCTGGACGCATTACAACATTTTCCGGAAGATTGTGATACGTTGAAAGTTGGTAAAGGCAATGCCTTTCTGATAAAAAAAGATATTTTCAAAAACCTGATGTGGTACACCATGCCAGACAGCACCAAGCATTATCCACTTACGATTGAACGGGTGCAGAAAATAAAAACGCTGAATGTACAGGGTGTAATACCCGAAGAACTGGAAGCAGTGGAAATAACAAGTACTAAACCCAAAGAAGTAGAACCCGAATTTGTGGATGTAGTAGGACAGATAAGTTTGCAGCAATTAGAAAGAGCTGATCGTAAACGAAAGCAACAGCAACAACCACGTCAGCAGCAAAGACAACAGGGAAATCAACAAAGATCACAGGGACCACAAGGACCACCACGCAATAATCCGAATCAGCAAAGAGGCGGACAAAACCCCAATCAAAGAAATCAGCGATCACCGAATTCGAACCAGCAACGTCCGGGTCCGCCTGACCGGCAGGCTGGCAATACCAATGAGGGAAATGGATAAGGGGACTGATTGTTTTCCAGAAAGCATTACACACAAAATAAATTATACAAAATGTATCACACAAAATGTGTCATACATTTTGTGTGATTTTTACTAAATTTGATTTATGAAAGAACCTGCTAACCCTTTTGTAATATCAGGCTACTACGGTCCCGATTGGTTTTGCGACCGAAAAAAAGAAACAAGCCAGTTGTTATCTTGTATAAAAAACGGGAACAACGTTACTTTATTTGCTCTGCGAAGGCTTGGGAAAACAGGCTTAATACACCATGTGTTCCATCAATTAAGGACAGCTAAAAAAATTACATGCATCTATATTGATATATTTTCAACAAGTTCGTTGAAAGAATTTACGAATCAATTAGCAACGGCAGTTTATAATCGGTTTCCGGAAAAGAAGGGGATTGGCGAACGTTTTATTTCTTTTATTAAACAACTAAGGCCTGTGGTAAACTATGATACACTAACCGGCAGCCCGGAAGTATCTCTTGATTTTGCTATGTCAAAAGAGTATGAAAAAACAATACAACAAATATTTTCTTTCCTGAACAGCCAGCCGGTAAAAATAGTAATTGCCATTGACGAGTTTCAACAGATAACAACTTACCCGGAGAAAAATACAGAAGCGGTATTACGAACCCATATACAGCACCTGAAAAACTGTTCATTTATTTTTTGCGGCAGCAACCACCGGATAATGACAGAAATTTTTAATAACGCTAAACGGCCTTTTTATGGAAGCTGTAGAAACATTGCATTAGATTTTATAAGTGAAGATGAATACGGCTCTTTTATAAAAGAAACATTGCTTCGATATAAAAGAAAAATAAGTACAGAGGCAATTAGTTATATTTTGTCTTTTAGTGAAAGGCATACTTTCTATACTCAAATGCTGTGCAACGAAGTGTTTAACCAGGGTGAAAAAAATATTGTTGAAGAAACGATCGTTGAGGCTTGTACAGAAATACTACAACAAGAGGAGGTTACTTTCTATCAATTCAGGAACCTGTTAACAGCCGCTCAATGGCAACTGTTGACAGCAATAGCTAAAGAAACCCGGTTATATAAACCTCATTCATCCGCCTTTATTAAAAAATATCAGTTGGGAACATCTTCATTGGTAACAAGAACCATGGACTCTTTATTAAATAAAGAAATGGTGTATTACAACAGCGGCATTGCAGAACCTTATTATGCAGTTTATGATAAATTTTTAATGAGGTGGTTGCAATAAAATTCAACAATGAGGCGGCCAAAATCGCAATCAAAGAAATCAGCAGCCACCGAATAATCCTAACCAACCGCCGGGAGAAAATAAATAATTTTATTTTATAGCTGCATAAATCGCATCTTGTATTTTTCCCCGGATATTCATTTGTAAAAGTTTGGGGTTGTTTCTTGTTGGATAAACCCGGTTACTTAAAAAAACATAAACAAGATTTACTTTCGGATCTACCCAAACACATGTGCCGGTAAACCCTGTATGCCCATATGCTTCAGAAGAAACCAGTGAAGAAGGGTAAGGATCTTTTCTTGTAGCATTATCTTTTTCCGGTTTATCAAATCCATAACCGCGGCGGCTGGTGCCACTTGCATGATAGGCTGTAAATAATTTTATTGTTTCAGGATTAAAAAATCTTGTGCCATTTATTTCACCACCATTTAAAAGCATTTGATACAGCATCGCCAAATCATAAGCTGAAGAAAATAAACCTGCATGACCAGCCACACCACCAAACATACTTGCACCTTCATCGTGCACATAACCCTGTAATAGTTGCTGGCGAAAATGAGTTTCATTTTCAGTAGGAACAATAAACCCGTCATCCCAAAAACGATTTCTTGGATTAAAGCCAGTTGTTCGCATGGCTATTTTACTATAAAAATTTTTTTGGGCATATTCATTCAATGGCATGCCGCTTACCTGTTCAACAATTTTTCCTAGAAAAATAAAATCATTATCACTGTAAACGTACCTTCCATTTACACCCAACGGACTTTTTAAAATGCGGCTAAACATTGTATCGTTCCAATCTTTTCTTAAATAAAGATTTTTTGCCACCGGAATTTTGAAAAAGGAAGTGGCGAGTGTCGAGTAAATAGCTGGGTTTGGTATGCCGGTTATTGTATCAATCGTTTCTCTGTAAAAAGGAATGAAAGGAACAAGACCTGCCTGGTGTAATAAGATATCATCTATTTGCAAATTTTCTTTGTCGGTTCCTTTTACCCAAGGCAAATAATCGCCCAGCGTTTTCTTAAGATTTATCTTTCCTTGTTCATACAATTTCATAATTGAAACAGTAGTGGCAGAAATTTTAGTAACTGAAGCAAGGTCGTAAATGCTTTCTAACGAAACGGGGGAACCATTTTCGTATTTAGAATTACCAAATGCTTTATGAAAAATAATTTCACCATCTTTTACAGCAAGCACCACACAACCGGGAAACACTTTTTGACTGATAGCATCATTTGCAATAGAATCAACCAAAAATAAATTATAGCGGTTGTTAATTATTGAAGTTTTTTTTTCAGGCCCGGAAATATCAATTCCATATCCGGCTGGGTACTTACAAACACGAACCGGTAATTTTCCTGAAGCACCTATTTTTCCTTCAATCAAATCGGCAGCCGTTTCCTGAAAAATAATATCATCCTGATGAGCGGCTACCAAAGTGTATGCATCACAATATTGATTTGCTGCCAGTACATTTCCAAAAACTACCGTAATTGTTTTTATGAAATTCAGTTTGCGCCACAAAGCAAATGATGCTCTTGTAATGCCATAATTATTTGCGGGACGCAAACTAAAGTCATGAATACCTACTACTACTGCATCGTATTTATTTTTTTCAACGGCCTCAAATATTTCTTCAGTTTTATCATCACCATCTTTCCAGGAGTACAAAAACACATCAGCATTCAAATCCGTTTTCATTCTTTTACCGAATGCATTCAGCTGAGCTGTTCCGATTCCTACATAAGCAATTTTCATTTTTTGTTTCAACGGAATTTCTGCATAATCAGTTCTGGAAGCACTCATGCCGCCTTGAGAAAGAACGGTAATGGTTTCTTTTGCCACTTTAGCTTTTATTGCATCTGTTTTCGCATTTAATTCTTCAACAAGATTGTTTAAACTGATTTGCTGAGTTTTATTTAAACCTAACTGATATTTGGCAAGCAACACTTTTTTTACTTTCTCATAAATAGCATTCCAGCTTAATTTATTTTCGGTGATTGCTTTTTTAATTTCTGATATTGCCATACCTACATCTTCTGGCAGGCAAAGCATATCGTTACCGGCAATGATTGCTTCCACAGCAATTGTGCCTCCGGGAAAGTATTTAGCCACTCCTTTCATCTCCAGTGCATCGGTGAAAGTAAGTCCGGCAAATTTTAATTCAGTACGTAATAGATTGGTAACATTATTTTTTGAAATGGAAGTGGCCACATGTTCTGTATTGTCAATAGATGGAATAGAAAGATGTGCAATCATAACACTGCCTACACCTGCATTAAATAGTTCACGGAAAGGATAAAGCTCCATTGAATCGAGCTGCTCACGGGTTTTATTTATTACTGGCAGATCCAAATGCGAATCCACATCTACATCTCCATGACCCGGAAAATGTTTTGCGCAAGCCATAATACCGGCATCCTGCATTCCTTTCATATATGCCACACCAAACTTTGCCACTTTATATTTGTCTTCGCCAAA
>JANPEU010000295.1:0-6196 GCA_031423175.1 Bacteroidota bacterium | reverse complement strand
CAATTCATCCATTGAACTGATTAAAGCATACGCAGGAATTTTTACACCTTCGCAGTATGCTACATATTTCATTAATCGTTTCGGTACATCATACAATTTTGTACCTGGTCCCGTGATTGGAATATTTAATAATTCTGCATTAAAATAAACATCATACCCGGGAGTTTCCCAATCAGGGTAACCTTCGCAAAGATTTACAAACACATCATACCCTTTTTTACTCAATTCTTTTAATTGTTTGTAAGTAGTAAGCTTGCTCAGCAATACATGATCCATTTCGGCATCAGGCATTAACGATTGCAGGTTACGAACAGGATCCCAATCCTTATAATCTACTTTACTATGGGTGTAGTCGGGTTGTAATACGCAAATTTTCATATAGTGATTTTGTACGCCTCACCCCAACCCCCTCCTGACGGAGAGGGAGATGAAAAGACTCTGATTATTTAAATGAAATAAAAATTATTGCCATAAATTTTTAATTGCTAATACCTCTTCTCGTCAATGCATCCTGCAAAACTTCAGCTACCAGCTGTGTATATGTTTTGCCTGTAAACCGGAGAATAGCGCCGATGGAAGTATAATCTTCATCTTCACTGAGACCGCATTGCGCATTTACTTCCAATAGATAGAGCCTGCCTGTGGTAGCATCCATGCGGATGTCAATTCTTGCATAACCTGTACCGCGTACAGCACAATATGCATCCAAACTAATTTGTTTTACTGATTCAGCCAATGAAATATCAACACCGCTATAGTTATAAAAATTTCCATTCTGCGGCATCGGTGTTTCATCTTCATAAATTTCCCAAAGCCGATCGAAGGATAAAAATTTTTCATGTGCCGGTAATGATTCATGAAAAATCCTTTCTACAGGTTCATAAACAATACAATGACCGGGATATGTATAGGATCCGATGATGAATGAAGTAAATTCGGGTCCTGTAATAAAATGTTCTGCTAACAACCCACCTGTTGTTAAGTGCCAACCACGATAGCCATTATTTAATTCAGTTACCCGTTCTTTTAATTCTTCATCATTGTTCACTACATTTTTTATTGATACGCCCATGCTACCCCCGGAGATGGCGGGTTTTAATAAAACAGGAGTTCCTATTTCATCACATATTCCATCCAATGATTTGGTTGATTCATCAATTATTCTCCAGGCTGCATTCGGCACACCTGCTTTATCAAATGCCTGCTTCATCGGAATCTTTGAAGTAGTTACTTCATAGTAGTAAGCATTAGCCCCTGTATAAATCATTTTTTTTTCTTCCAGATAATTTATAACGGATACGCCTGGTGTTGCATTTATTTCATCGCCATCGCAGAGGTTCATTATTAATGGAATTTTCCCAACCGTTTTTCCGGGAATAGAATCAATTATCGTTTTATAATCGAGCATTGTCACCGGTTGCCATGTCCAGTCTGCTTTTAGTTCGGCAAATACTTTTTCATACTCGCCAAGACTATGACTAAAGTCATAATAGTGTTTTAAGTTGACATCATCTGTTTCCAGAAAAGGAAACAGAACCCAGATTTTATATTGGTGCAAAGAAATATTTAATGAATCACTTATCATACTACTTCGACAACTTCTGCGAATACTGTTCTTTTAACTTTTGTTGTATAAAATCGGTGAACCGATAATTTTTTAAAGCTTTTTTGGGCAAATGCATTGCTCCCTGAATTTTTCCAAGACAATTACTTTGCTGACAAAGACAATTGAAGGGTTGCGCCATATCCCATTCGGTAGACGGATAAAAATATCCCAGCTCATCCCCCACTTCGATTGCACGTAATGCAATTACCTGCATGCTCGTTGTATCGAAACATACATTTGGATTGCAACTGTGGTTGATGTACTGAAGATGTTCCGGCTGCAGCATAAAATGTTCAGTGTCGTTAAGCTGAACAGTAAGATAAGTTGGCTGCGATAAAACTCTTCCGGTTGTAAGATTGCAGATAATTTCATCGGCTTTAAATCCACGGGTGGCAAAGAAAGATTTCTGACCATCCAATGGATTAAGCCATACTTCGCCAAAATTGTGTGTGCTGATCAAGGTTGATGAATGAACGACAGAGGTAGCTGTAGTCATAAATAAATTAATAATGGGTTAGTAAGTAAATAATATTACAACAATGTTAATGATAAAATTTATTGTAATAAAATTTATAACAACATATTTATCACTTCATATCTATAATGTGAATAAGCTGTCAATTAAGTGGATAATGAAAAACAAGTGATCGGGTGTGATTTAAGATGAGTGTATTTTAATCTTTCATTCATTTTCATTGGAGAAATGTTATGTGATGATTGCTGTTGCTTCTATTTCTATTAAATATCCGGGTGCAATCAGTTTACTTACTTCTATCATGGTAGTACATGGTTTAATGTGCTGAAAAAATTCGCCATGTGCTTTTCCATACTCTTCCCATCGGCTTATATCGGTTACAAACATTCTTGTTCTCACTACATCCTTCAATGATGCACCTGCATTTGTCAGTACTTTTTCTATTTTTTGTATAATATATTTTGTTTGTTCGTATGCATTGTTGTCTCCAATTAATTCATTGTTTTCATTTACAGATACGGTGCCTGTTACTTCAACTGTATTTCCTATTTTAACTGCACGGCTGTACCCGACGATGTCTTCCCATTTTGCACCGGAGGAGTAATTGGTTCGTTTCATTTTATAATTTATACGTTATATTTTCTTCTTTTATCAATTCCACGCCGTTCATCTTTAAAAAAATCTGGGCAACCGTAATTACATCTTTCTGGCAATACATAACAATGCGTTTTAAGTCTTTATCCTTCCAATAAACACTCCATACCATACTTCCATCTATATCATCTTTGGGTGTAGCTATTCCCAAAACATGTGCTAACAGATTTAAGGATGTATAGGATTTAAAGTCGCCAAACTTCCAGAGTTCGAGTGTATCAAGATGGTTTACTTCCCATGGTTTTTTCCCGGATATATTTAAGATAGATGGAATGGGAATTTTATTTACAATCAATCTGCGACAGAGATATGGAAAGTCAAATTCTTTACCATTATGAGCACAAAGGAATTTTTGTTCCTTCCCAATCCACTTGTTCAATACTTCACAAAACTCAATGAGTAAATTTTTTTCATTATCGCCGTAAAAAGATTTGAGGTTTATTTTTTTCCCGCTTTCATCCGTAGTTATATAACCGCAACTGATACAAATTATTTTTCCAAATTCGGCATAAATTCCGGCGCGGGGATACAGGGTTTCCGGTGTTTCTGTTTCTTTATTTCTTATCAGGTAGCCCGCTTTTATATTCCAAAGTGCTTTCCATTCATCAGCTAATTCATTATAATTCGAATGCTGTGGCACCGTTTCAATGTCAAGGAATAGTATATTTCCGAAATTCATGGCAGATGATTAGTTGATTATTTGATTAGCAAATTTGCTAATTCAAATTAAGGAATTTTTGTATATATCAATTATTGGCTAATACTTATTTTGAGGTGCTATCAATATACTTGAACCACAATAGACACATAAAGCACATAGAAATACACACATAGATTTGTTTTGTTTTCTATGTGAAGCCCTATGAATCTATGTGCCTATTGTGGTTCAAAATTGATTGACAGGATTTTAGTACCCTATACTTAATCAGAGTACGATAGCACCTCAAAATAAGAATTAGCCCAATTATTCAAATAATTAATTATTAAAATATCAACCTATCAGCATCTTGTTGTTTACTAATCAGCGAATCATTTCATCACAAATACTTATCTCCTTTGTTCCGCTTCACTTCAGCAACATAATCTTTAATGTCTTGTTCATTTTCCTTTTTACAAATAAGCAATACATCTTTTGTATCCACAATTATAAAATCTTCTAACCCCTGAAGTAATACTAATTTATTATCTGGCGCATGTACGATGCAATGATTGGCTTCCATAATCATTACATTTTTACCCGTTACTGCATTTTGTAAATAATCTTTCTGCATATTATCCCAGGCACCATTCCAGGTTCCCAAATCACTCCATCCAAAAGCGGCGGGTATTACATATACATTATCTGATTTTTCCATTACTGCCACATCAATAGAAATATTGGTGCATTGCGGATAGATTTCCGCAATAGCGGTAGCTTCCTCATCCGTATTAAATTTTTCTTTTTCCGCAGCAAATAATTCATAAACTTCGGGCAAATGTTTTTCAAAAGCAGTAATTATCTTTTCCACTTTCCAGATAAAAATACCCGCATTCCACAAAAAATCGCCACTGGCTACAAATGTTTTTGCCATTTCAAGGTTTGGTTTTTCTATAAAGGTTTTCACTTTAAAAAAACCTGGAACGGCTTCCTTGCCATTGTGCTGAATATAACCATAGCCCGTATTCGGAGAGTTGGGTTGCACGCCAATTGTAACAAAAGAATTAAGGTGATTTACAAAATCCAATCCTTTTTTGCATATCTCTATAAAATTTGTTTCGTCCAGTATCAGATGATCGCTTGGCGCAACAATCAAAGATGCTTTGGGATCTTTGTTTAACAACTTAAAAGAAATATAAGCAATACAAGGGGCTGTATTCTTGCGGCTTGGTTCGGCCGCTATATTTTCGGGTGGCAAATGTGGCAATTGTTTTTTTACAAGCTCTACATACTCTTTAAGTGTAACAACATAAATATTTTCAGGGGCTATGAATTTTGCAAACCGGTTATACGTTTGCTGAATCATTGTTTGCCCGGTATTCAATATATCTAAAAACTGTTTTGGAAAACCTGTCCTGCTCAGTGGCCAGAAACGAGTGCCGATTCCGCCAGCCATTATTGCAACGTATTGATGTTTGTTCATAGTGAGTAGCTTTGCCCATCATAGCTTTAGCGAAGATGGGTGAATGGTGAATAGTATATGGTGAGTAGTGAGTGAGAAATAGAACTACTAAACCAATAATCTTTTCACCGGGTTATATCAATCCTTCTTTTATTAAATCATGTAAATGAATAATCCCAAGATATTTTTTTTGATTCGTTACTACCAATTGAGTGATTTCTTTTTTTCGCATCATATCCAAAGCGTCAACTGCCAGTTTATCGGCATCAATTGTTTTTGGATTTGCGGTCATCAAATCTTTCGCAGTCACATTATCAAGTGTAACGGCGTTTTCCAGCATTCTTCTTAAATCTCCATCGGTTATTACACCCAACAAATTATTTTCATCATCCACTACGGCTGTTGCGCCCAATCTTTTTCCGGTCATTTCAACAATCACTTCTTTTAAACTTTGAGTTGGCTTTACTGATGGCTTTAAATTATCCTTATACAAATCATCCACTCTTAAGTATAGTTTTTTACCTAGCATACCACCCGGATGAAATTTTGCAAAATCATCTGTACCAAATCCTTTCAGCTCCATTAAACAAACTGCGAGTGCATCACCCATTACCAGCTGTGCCGTAGTACTTGTAGTTGGTGCCAGATTATTGGGGCAAGCTTCCTGTTGTACAGTAGTGTTTAAAACGATGTCGCAGTTTTTTGCAAGATAGGATTCAGTATTTCCCACCAATGCAATGATTGTATTCCCAAAATTTTTTATTAACGGCAATAACACTTTTATCTCTGGGCTGCTACCGCTTTTACTGATAATAATGATTATATCATCCTGCTGCACCAAACCCAGATCGCCATGAATAGCATCGGCAGCATGTAAAAATGCAGCAGCCGTGCCGGTGGAATTTAAAGTAGCCACAATCTTCTGCGCAATGATTGCACTTTTACCAATACCACTTATAACTACGCGGCTTTTGCAGGCAGCAATTGCTTTCACGGCTTTTTCAAAATCATTATTAATAAATGCTGCCAGGTCTTTAATAGATTGGGTTTGCTGCTCAATAGTTCGGAGGGCAATTTGTTTTATGGTTTCAGGCATAATGTCCTTTCTGTATAATTATTATGTTATAGGTAAAACGGGGTGTGGCAAATTTAGAGGATTTAATCAGAACAGTACTTTATGATTAAAGGGATTTAATTAAAGTAATAACAAACTATAAACCTTTTGTTTTGGAATACTTTAAATTTGAAAAACATTACAGGCGAGGGGTTGCTGCTGTTCACATATCCGTCACACGGCAAACCCCTCTTGGACGCATCACTTAATTTGAAAGATAGGTGGAAGACCCCGAAAAAACTGAAAAC
>JANPEU010000294.1:0-1583 GCA_031423175.1 Bacteroidota bacterium | reverse complement strand
TTTATACCATCCAGTTATAAATATGAAAGCGAAAGCCCACATGATGGATATGCTGGAAGTACAGAACGACCAGCCAATTTTCCAAAACCAATACTATTTATTTTGAATGAAATAAAAGAAATAACTATTCTATCTGCATCTCTTCAATTATTCGTTGATGATTTTCAGTCTGGCGATTTTGATTCAAAATTTCAAGTCCGTCTAAATGGACAACGGTTTATAGAAGCTGAAAAAATGCTTAACAAATTACAGCAGGCAGGGCCTATTGGTAAAATGATAAATATAAAGTTTTCTTCGGAACAATTACAGTTGCTAAAGGACGATACACTTTCCGTTTTTATAGACGATATAGAAACCGGGATTGGTGATGGCTTTGCAATTGATTTTATAAAATTATTGATAAACCCAAATGATGTATTATATAAAGGAATCATTAAAGGAAAAATAATTGATGCCATTTCCAAAAGGCCTATAAAGAAAGCTGTTGCCGAAGTAAAAGACTATGGTTCTGCTGAAACGAATGCTTATGGTGAATTTGAATTAAAAGGAATTCCGGCAGGTTTGGCAATTGTAAATGGTTTCGCTATAGGTTATTCATCAGACTCAAAACAAGCGGATGTGATCGCCAATGAAACAACAACTGATATCCTGCTTGAATTGAATAAATCCGGTAAGGTCTTATTCAATAATAAAAATTTACAGGAAGGCGATAAACTGATAATGAAAAGTGTTCAGTTTGAAAAAGGAAGTGCCAACTTAATTGTAACCGGCAAAATGGAATTGGATAAATTGGTAATCTTGTTTAAAGAAAATTTAAAATTAGAAATTCAATTATCCGGCCATACTTCTTCGGAAGGTTCTGCACAATTAAATAAAGATTTATCATTGAAAAGAGTAAGTACCTGCAAAAAATATTTGATGGAAAAAGGGATAGATGAAGGCAGAATTACAATTAAAGGTTTGGGTGCCGATGAGCCAATTGCACCAAATACTACAGAAATTAACAGGGCTAAAAACCGTCGGGTTGAGTTGAAGATTACCAAAATATGAGTTTTTAAAGCTCAAAATTATTTTGGCGACATCTATTACAAGTAGTTGAAAATCATCAAAAAAATTATTATTATTTTGGTTAATATGCCAACAAGAGAACGTTTCCTGTCTGTACCCAAAAATTAATTCGCACAATAAAGAGAAAATGTCCATCTAATTCTAGAAATTTGAAAAAAGAATCCGGCCCCATCTTTCAGAATAATTGAAATGTACCCGCCAGATTCTGTTACTACCATTACTAATTCGCTTAATTTATTGAAAGCTTAAAAGCGGAGGTCTTATGTACACGTATGAATTATTAGAAACCGGCTGTTATTATCTGGTAAAGGAAAAAGAAGAATCTTGTGTAAAAATGATACAGGTAGCTGTAGAAAGCGACCATTGTTTATATATTCAGCATTTTGATAATCCGGCAGAAACAAGCTGGAAACTAAAAAAAGAAACGCTGTTTGATATTATAGAATGCCTGACTGATGAAACGGTTCAGGCCTGGCAGAAACACTATAATATTCCCAGCGAAGATATTTTTTATG
>JANPEU010000293.1:0-1884 GCA_031423175.1 Bacteroidota bacterium | reverse complement strand
CATAAAAAACAAACTATTTCAAGACAGGGGTTTCTTCATTCATTAGTTAATGTTCTTTATTCAAGAACCATACTCGAATTTAAAAGAGGAACATTCCGTGTAAAAGGAGATACGGTAGATATCAATCTTCCCTATTTAGATACGGGCTATCGCATTACTTTTTTTGGCGATGAAATAGAAGAGATAGAAAGCTTTGATGTGGTAACGGGAAAAAGAATTGCCGTAATGGATAATGCTGCCATCTTCCCGGCTAATCTTTACCTGGCACCGAAAGATATGATTCAGCAAATCCTTTATGAGATACAGGATGAAATGAATGCACAGGTTACTTATTTTAAAAATACCGGCAAGTATATTGAAGCACAACGGTTGAGTGAACGGGTAAACTATGATGTGGAAATGATTCGTGAACTCGGTTATTGTAATGGCGTAGAAAACTACTCCCGTTTTTTTGATAGAAGAAAAGCAGGGACAAGACCATTTTGCTTGTTAGATTATTTTCCAAAAGATTTTCTATGTGTGATCGATGAAAGCCATCAAACTATTCCGCAGGTAAGCGGCATGTATGGTGGCGACAGAAGCCGGAAATTGGTTTTAGTTGATTACGGCTTTCGGTTGCCATCGGCATTAGACAATCGTCCGTTAAATTTTCATGAGTTTGATTCAATGCTGAACCAAACGATTTATGTTTCTGCAACACCAGATGATTTTGAATTGGAGAAATGTGGGGGAGTTGTTGTAGAACAGGTAGTAAGACCAACCGGGCTATTAGATCCACCAATTGAAATTCGGCCTTCGGTAAATCAGATAGATGATTTATTGGATGAAATAGATAAACGGGTTACGAAAGGCGACCGGGTTTTAGTAACAACACTAACCAAGCGAATGGCAGAAGAGATGGATAAATATCTTCACCGGATCAATATCAAATCAAAATACATACACAGCGAAGTAGATACATTAGAAAGAGTGGAGATACTCCGTGAATTAAGATTAGGAGTGATTGATGTATTAGTGGGTGTAAACCTTTTGCGGGAAGGATTGGACTTACCCGAAGTTTCATTGGTTGCAATATTGGATGCAGATAAAGAAGGGTTTTTACGAAATGAAAAAAGCCTGACCCAAACTGCAGGCCGTGCAGCAAGAAATGTAGATGGGCTTGTAATTTTTTATGCAGACAAAATGACTATGAGTATGCAGCGCACCATTGATGAAACGAACCGCCGCAGAGAAAAACAAGTAGAGTGGAATATTAAATATGGAATAACGCCAACTACAATTATTAAAACAACTCAGGATGTTTTTGCACAAACATCCGTATTGGATATAAAAGGCTTTGATGTAAAAAATCCATATGCCATTCCAAACGGACAGGATCTGATAACATTAGCTGCCGAAGAACAGGAAGAGTATAAAACCATACCTAAAACAGAAAAGGCGATTGCTCAGATTAAAAAACAAATGGAGAAAGCTGCACGAGATATGGATTTTATGGAAGCAGCAAGGTTGAGAGATGAGATGTTTCGATTAAAGAAACAGTTAGATGAAATGAAAAAATGATGAAATGCCTGCCCGCCGTAGTTTTAACGAAGGCGGGTTTCGGCTACAAAAGCAGTTGGATGAGATGAAGAAGTAAGCCCAACTCGTAAATTTACGAGCCCCCCTCAGAGTACTACTGCCCAAGTTTTATTCATTCACTATTCAAAAGATTGCTTGCAAAAGTTTAGGCTTATACCTTAGTCCTCTGAAACACGAATCCAATATTTGTTAAACCAATAAAATCTAATGTTATGAAAAGACGAGTTAGAAAAATCGTAAACTTTTTTGCCTTCAACCTTCTGTTCTTCGCTTTGTATTTGAATTTTATTCATAATGACAAAGTGG
>JANPEU010000292.1:0-1544 GCA_031423175.1 Bacteroidota bacterium | reverse complement strand
GTTTTCATCCAGCCATATTTTTAACCCGGTTGATTCTTTTGCTGAAAGAATTAGAATATCATATTCTCCAACCAGATATTTGGCTTCTATTTTTACTCCAAGATCTTTGTTTTCCGCTTTCATTGATGACATGCCCCGAATTGTAATCCCTGCTACTTTTCCTGACAAAGATTTTTGTGCTTCATCTTCATATCGATTACATGGATTCTGATCGTAATATTCAACCAGCCTCGGCTTACTATATTCATTCAAAGTAGTAAAGATTTGTTGCTCCACTACTTTAATATCCTTCTTCTGCAAAACAACCGGTACTGGCACTACCATTGCAAAATCTTTGAGGTTGCCTTTAAAATCATTGTACATGGTTATTACATTTCTGTTACCATCCCGTACAATAATAACCTGCGATGTTTTATTCTTTAACGTTCCATCTGCTTTGCTTACATAAAATCCGCAGAAAGCTGCTGCTTCGTGGGTGAACATTGCTGCAAGAATTATTAATGCAGATCCTTTTTTCAAAATTGGTTTCATAACTATTTGTTTTAATTTAAAAAAAATGTTGATTGAAAGAGATGATGGCGACCATTTAAAATCGTTAGCCTTAAAAATTTTATCAAATAATGGAACAAGTGGTGCTGCCAGAACCAACACCCAGATAAGTGTATTGTATTTCCATTTGAATACCGCCAGGTAAAATGCTGCTACAGCAATAAGAACTGCCCACAAAATTCTTGCTACCGGATGATTGGGTGATGTACGTGGATCGCTGATCATAAAAAATGTAAACAATAATAAACTGCCTGTGCTAACAGAATGAATGAAATGATCCATGGGCCAGCCAAGTATATAAACCTGCCGCCAATAAAGTAATCCGATGAATGTGAAAAGAAATGCAAGTGATACATCTAACTTCTGCACTCTTGTTACTACAATTGTCCCAAGTGTTATTACGCCAAATAATATTACGGTATTGCTTCCCCACTGACCCGGGCTGAGCCAAGCATTGTTTGTAAAGTAAATTGTAGCAACAATGCCAAATGCAGAGGGATTAAAAATATGTTTCTTATTAACCCTGAAAATATATTTTGATATAACGGTTAAAAAAGTTGCAAGCAAACTGATATGCCAAAGATTTGTTTTTAATAAAAGACATAAACTCATGGCACTTATTAAAACACTAAAACCCCAACGGCCAAATTCATCGGGCTTTAAAAATCTTTTTGCTTTGATGGAATCCGCTGAATATTGAAACAATAAGCACCCACCGATGCTGATACTGTAATGAAGCCAGTCAGCATTCCAGTGCAGAAAAAAGATTCCATATAGAAGAAAGATGGCTTGAAAAATTACCTGGAAATAACGGGGGTCAATTGTAAGAGTTGGCATCCGCATAAAATTGTATTTGACTTATGGGATGTAGCAACCGAAGAAATTACACACAGAAGTGATAAAAATTTATTTAAATAAATTTTTATGGAAAAAAACAAAAGCTGCTTCGTTGAAAAATTTTAATCGGGGAAGCCTGACTTATCAATATTCGGAAT
>JANPEU010000291.1:0-5747 GCA_031423175.1 Bacteroidota bacterium | reverse complement strand
ATTCAAAATGTAAATATCCTGTACCCCCACAGCATCGCAGGTACGCATAACGGCAGAAATATTATGCGGATCAAAAACATTTTCCATAACGATTGCAATGTCGCTTTGCCTTTTATTTAAAACTGAAGTGAGTTTATGTTTTCTTTCCGGTGTCATTAAATCTAAGATTGTATTCTTTTTTACCCGGCAAATTAAGTATATTTATAATTGACAAATTTGAATTTGTTATAATTATAGAATTAAACCGAAACTTACTCATGAAATATACTCCTGTTCAAAATTATATACATGGAAAATTTGTTGATGCGTCATCAGTACGTTCAATAGATGTTATCTCACCTTTAGATGGCAACCTGCTTTCCAGAGTGCCGATGTCAACTGCCAAAGATTTGGATGCTGCTGTTAAGTCTGCAAAAGCTGCATTCCCGGCATGGAGCAAAACCCCAATTAAAGAAAGAGTACAGGTGTTTTTTAAGTATAAATATTTATTAGAAATAAATTTGAAAGAACTTGCTGAAATATGCAGTGAAGAAAATGGAAAAACATATAGCGAGTCGGTTGCTGAAATAGAAAAATGTATTGAGCTTGCAGAATTTGCCTGTTCGCTCCCACAATTAGTAACCGGAGAAATATTGGAAGTAAGCAAAGGTGTTGAATGCAGAACCGAACATGTACCACTTGGCGTAGTCGCTTCTATTGTTCCATTCAATTTTCCATCAATGGTTCCAAACTGGACTTTACCCAATGCGATTGCATTAGGAAATTGTATGGTAATGAAACCCTCTGAAAAAGTTCCGTTAAGTATAGGAAGGTTAGCACTACTTTTAAAAGAAGCAGGCTTACCGGATGGAGTTTTTAATATAGTACATGGTGACAGTGAAATTGTAAATGCCATCTGCGATCACCCCGGTATTGAGGCGGTTTCATTTGTTGGCTCTACAAAAGTTGCTAAAATTGTTTATCAACGGGCAACACAAAATTTTAAACGAGCTCTTGCATTAGGAGGCGCAAAAAATCATTTAATGGTTTTACCGGATGCAAAAGTTGATATGACGGCACAAAATGTAGCAGCTAGCATGAGTGGGTGTGCCGGTCAGCGTTGTATGGCAGCAAGTGCAATGATTGGTGTTGGTAATGTAGATGCCATCATTGCCAAAATATGTGAAGAAACCCGGAAAATTATTCCAGGAAAAAATTTAGGTGCTGTTATAAGCAAGGAATCAAAAGAAAGGATTGAAAAATATATTGGTGAAGCAGAAAGAGATGGTGCAAAAATTTTAGTTGACGGAAGGAATACAGTTGTTGAAGGAAAAGAAAATGGAAACTATGTCGGTCCTACAGTAATTGATTTTGTAAAACCGGAAATGAGTGTGGCAAGGGAAGAAATTTTTGGACCTGTCATTTCTATAATGCGAACAAATACTGTAGATGAAGCGTTAGCTATTGAAAATGCAAATCCCTATGGCAACGCAGCAAGCGTTTTTACACAAAATGGAAGTATGGCAAGATACATAATTGACCATGCAAGTGCCGGAATGATTGGAGTGAATGTAGGTGTACCTGTACCCAGAGAACCCTTTTCATTTGGCGGGTGGAACGAAAGTAAATTTGGTGTGGGAGATATAACCGGGAAAAGTTCGATTGAATTCTGGACGAAGTTGAAGAAGAGTACAACCAAATGGAATCCGGAAGCGGGTGTGAACTGGATGAGTTAGCACAGTTTCACTCGCAATGGAATCAAGAAATAAATCGTTTGATAAGTAAAAAACCGACAGATTAATATCTTATGAATTGGAGGTTGAGAAATTTTAAAAAAACTTAAAACCTTTAATCATGAAAAGAAAAATTATTTTAACCATTCAATTGCTTGTCAGCTTTTATTGCAACCCCCTTTTTGCCCAAACACCTGTTGATGTAGCTGAAACCACTTTGAAAGTTGGTCTGATGGGGGAAGAATTTTTTTATCTCGGTTTTGCTGAAGGAGATAAAATGATTTTCAATTTTGAAGAAGCAAACGGAAAAGACTTGAAAGAAGTGGAAATAACTTCTCTCGAATCTTCATTTCGGTTTATCGATTATAAAATAAACAAGATAACCAACAAAATATTTACAGTAACGAAAACAGAAATTTATAAATTCAGATTTACAAACGGAGGTATCGGGGTGAAAATGTGTAAATATAAAATTCAACGGATTCCTGCAAGCGCAGCAACACAAAATTTTAATACCACCGTTTATACGCATATGGTAAACGATACAACTTATATAAATGAAGACGAAGATGTGCTTTCAAAAACAGATACAGTAATAAGTAATTTTATGGACAGGACATTAAGGATAAATGCAACTATTGCACCCGCAGGTAATAAAGCAAATTTTAATTTTACGCTTCCTGAAAATACTGTTGCATGGAGTTATTATATCAGTACAGACCAGGCAGGCCAGAAGGCCTATGATGATGCGAATAAAGAATTAATGTTAGCATCTGTGCCGGTTTTAAAAAAATTCCCGTTGTACACTATTATGTCTGCCATTGCTTTGAAAAAAGACTCTTCAATTAAAAAACTGAATACAGGTGAAGACATCAGTTACTGGATTATGGATGGCGATAACAATACTTTGTTTTCTGCTGGGTTACAATTCCGTTTTATAAAAAAAGGAAAAGCTATAAACGATTATTCAAAAATGGAGCCACGTAAAGGGAATTTATTTTTCTGTTTTTCGAATGATAATGCAACTGAACCTGTAAATGTAACGGTAAAGATTACTGCTGTACAGGCGAATGAAGCGTATGAAACAAAGCAGGGAAAAAGAATGATTATTGTGCCGAGGAGTAAGATGTATTTGAAGAATTAAAATAATTACCGCCTGTACGAAAACCTAACCGGAAATGAAGCGGCCCGATTATTGAAACGGCTTCTTATTTACACCCAAATTTTAATATGATCAGCGCTTCCACTATCAAACTTCTCAGAATTCCTTTTTCTTTTTTTCTTTCTCCTATTTATTTTTTTTCGCTGGCGCAGGTGCCTCATATTGATTGGGGCAATGCTGCTTTGATATTTTTCATTCTTCATTTTTTAATTTATCCTGCAAGCAACGGTTACAATAGTTATATGGACAGGGATACAGAGAGTATCGGCGGGCTGGAAAAACCACCGCCGCCCTCACCCCAGCTTTTCAGGGTTACAGTTGTTTTAGATTGCGCAGGCATTCTATTGAGTTTGCTAATCGGCCCTTTGTTCACTGTTGTCATGTTGTTGTATATCGGTGCATCAAAAGCGTATAGTTACCGGGGTATTCGTTTAAAAAGGTTTCCATATTTAGGCTATCTCGTAGTCATCATTTTTCAGGGTGCAGTTACTTTCTGGTTAGTGTATTATGGAAGTAATATGGAGCATATTATCCAGGTGCCATGGCAAGGCCTGGTTATATGTTCATTGTTAGTAGGGGGTTTTTATCCATTGACACAGATTTACCAGCACCAGCAAGATATAGATGATGGAGTGAGCACAATCAGCTACAAATTAGGTTACCTTGGGACATTTATATTCTGCACCATAGTGTACATACTTGCCTGGGTATTCATGGCACAATTTTTTATCCAGTATAGGAAAGGGAATCAATTATTGATGATTGGGATCTTTTTCATTCCCGTTATCGTATATTTTATACGGTGGTTTGTACAGGTTAAAAAAAATCAGCAGGAAGCGAATTTTAAAAACACGATGAAAATGAACTGGCTGGCGGCTACATGTACAAATATTTCATTTATTATCTTATTAATCTGGAAATATTTTGAGTAAAATAATATCAATAGGAACAGCAGTACCGGAATACCGGCATGAACAAAAAAAGATTTTTGAGTTTATGGATCGGGTATATGCACCTAATGAGATTGAAAGAAGAAAACTTAAATTTCTTTACAGGCATTGTGGTATCGAAACACGTTATTCTATTTTTCCTGATTACAGTCTTCCTGCAAATGAATGGCATTTTTTCCCGGCTTCTGAAAACCTGGAGCCCTTTCCTTCTATCGAAAAAAGAATGCAAAGTTTTCGTGAGCATGCTGCACCACTTTCAATGAAAGCCATCGATAATTGCCTCCAAAATTTTCAAAAGCAAAATATTACTCATTTGATCACGGTAAGTTGTACCGGCATGAGTGCTCCCGGCCTTGATCTGGAATTAATGGAGTTGCTGAATTTACCTGTCACTACCTGGCGAACCTCTGTGAATTTTATGGGATGCTACGCTGCTATTCACGCATTAAAAATAGCCGATGCAATTTGCAGGGCCGACACAAAAGCAAATGTGTTGATCGTATGTATTGAATTTTGTACGCTTCATTTCCAAAATGAATATTCAGCGGATAATATTTCCAGCAGTTTATTGTTTGGCGATGGTGCTGCGGCTGTCCTAGTAACAGGTAATAATGAAACAGAAGGTATGAACATTGAACATTTTTATTCTTCTGTATCATTAAAAAATAAACAGGATATGGTTTGGGAAATGTCTTCCAAAGGGTTTCTGTTAACACTGAGTAGCTATATTCCTGATTTAATTCAGGAAGATTTTAACCGGCTTGTCGGTGAAGCAGTAAGTGGAGCTGGCATGCATAAAGAAGATATTACCCACTGGTGTATCCATCCCGGTGGTAAAAAAATTTTAGAAGCAGTACATAAAAGCCTGGAATTTACGAATGGACAATTACAACATTGCTATGACGTATTGAATGATTATGGCAATATGTCTTCTCCAACAGTGTTGTTTGTTTTAAAACGTATACAAGAGGCATTGGATAAAAAGCAACGCAACAATATATTTGGTGCAGCCTTTGGGCCCGGCCTTACAATTGAAACTTTTATTTTATCAGCATGATCAATCTTCGTCAGCGCAGTTATCAAAAAGAATTAATGGATGCTGATGATATTCCTTTCCCGGCAATGGCTCAAACATTAAAAGAATTAAATATTGTCAATACCCGGTTGGGTGGTCATGCTATTACACTTAATGGCGTTGCCGAATTAATGGAAAATAAAAAACCATTAGTCATATGTGAAATAGGATGTGGTGGAGGTGATAATCTTTTTGCAATACATAAATACTGTTTAAAGAAAGAAATTCCAGTAAGGTTTATTGGTATTGATATGAATACTGAATGTATTGCATTTGCAAAGCAACAATATCCTCAGCTACCGTGTGAATGGATTTGCACCGATTATGCATTGGCCGATCTTTCAGGAAAAGAACCCGACATTATTTTTTCTTCTCTTTTTTGTCATCACTTTACAAATGAGCAATTGGTGCAAATGCTGCAATGGCTGAGAAAGAATAGCCGCCGGGGATTTTTTATAAATGATCTTCACCGGCACTGGCTCGCCTATTACCTGATCAAATATATAACAAAGGCTTTTAGTAAATCTTACCTTGTTAAAAACGATGCTTCTTTATCCGTTGCCCGCAGTTTTAGAAAGCATGAATGGAAAAATCTTTTTCAGCAGGCTGGCGTAACATTACATAGTATCCGGTGGAAATGGGCATTTCGCTGGCTTGTTGTAGGTAAAAATTAAAATAGCGCTTTGGCAGATAATCTTACATATGATCTTGCTATAGTTGGCGGCGGCTTAGCTGGCCTTGCTTTATCTATTCAAATAGCCAGGTCTGGTCATAATGTTATTGTCTTTGAAAAAGAACAGTATCCATTCCATCGGGTATGCGGCGAATATATAAGTCTTGAATCATGG
>JANPEU010000290.1:0-8389 GCA_031423175.1 Bacteroidota bacterium | reverse complement strand
AACACATTCCTCATCTTTCACCGTGTACGTATTATAAGGCTTGCCATAACTAAGATTGATGGATTGATGTGCAGCATCTTCGCAGGCAATATAACAGAGGCCGCAGTGAATACATTTATCCTGGTTTATTTTAGCTATATGATGATAGTTGATATCAAGGTCTTCCCAATGCGTAATTTTCTCCACTGACTTGCCGATAAAATCATCCAGTGTTTTAAATCCTTTTTCATCCATCCAGTTATTGAGCCCCTCACACATATCTTCAATAATGCGGAAACCATATTTCATAGCAGCCGTACATACCTGCAAATTGCTTGCGCCAAGCAACATAAACTCAACTGCATCTTTCCAGTTGCTTACACCACCAATACCGGAAACAGGAACTGTTCTTGTTAAATCATCCTGCGCAATTGTTGTAAGAAATTTTAATGCAATTGGTTTTACTGCTGGTCCGCAATAACCACCAAACACAGATTTGCCCGCCACATTCGGATTGGGAACCAGCGTATCCAAATCAATTCCGGTTACAGATTGAATCGTATTTATTAATGACAAAGCATTGGTACCTGCTTTTACAACTGATCTTCCTGTTGGTACCACAGAATGAACATTCGGAGTGAGTTTTGTAATAACAGGAATGGTTGCTGTTTCCATCACCCATTCCACTACCATACAGGCAATTTCAGGGTCTTGTCCTACGGCTGCACCCATTCCTCTTTCTGTCATTCCATGCGGGCAACCAAAATTTAATTCCAATCCATGTGCACCGGTGTCTTCAACTTTCTTTATTAATTCATGCCAGCTTTTTTTATCATTATCCGCCATCAGCGAAACAACCATAGCACGGTCAGGAAATAATTTTATGCATTCAGCAATTTCCTGCAGGTTTAAATCAAGCGGACGATCGCTGATGAGTTCTATATTATTAAAGCCCATCATTTTTCCGCCATTAAAATCAACAGCCGAATATCTTGATGATACATTTTTTACCTGGCTGCCCAATGTCTTCCAAACCACACCACCCCAGCCGGCTTCAAATGCACGAAGCACATTATATTTTTTATCGGTCGGCGGTGCACTGGCTAACCAGTAGGGGTTAGGAGATTTTATGCCGAGGAAGTTTGAACTGATGTCTGCCATATTTATAAATATGAATTATGAGTTATGAATGTTTTTTGAGCCCAGCTTAATTAATACTATTAAGCTTCCGTTGCGCCTGCCTGCACGAAGCCGTTTCGGCGAAGGCAGGTCGCACACTTGTACACTTTGTTCTTTGTTCATCTTTTCAACCTCACCTCTCGTTCTCCTCTCTATTAGGAGAGGAGAGGCCGGGCTTTTGTTCATTTATCATCTACAGTAATTAAGCATTTCATCTGTTGTTCTTTGCTCGGCTTTGTTCCTCCGCTGATGTGGAAGAACTAAATGCCAGACTTTATTCTGCTGCACCGCTCCTTCTCCATGTGGAGAAGGAGATGGAGGATGAGGTTGTTAAGCTACTATATTTAAAAACTTCAGTATTGCTTTCGCACCATCCTTCCCCGCTTGCACAGCATCTACTACTTCTTTTCCTCCATTGACAGCATCGCCACCTGCAAATACTCCTTTGACATTTGTTGCGCAATTACTATCTATTACTAATTTCCCGTTTTTATTTTCAAGTTTATATTTCTTAATTAATTTTTCGAAAGGAACCTGTCCCGCTGCTTTGATCACCATATCAACTTCGAGAGTAAATGTTTCACCAGTATCAACAGGGGAGCGACGGCCACTTGAGTCGGGTTCGCCTAACTGCATCTTGCTGCAAACTAATTTTTTCACTTTTCCTTTTTCACCTTTCACTTTTATTGGCGCGGCCAGCCATATAATGTTGCAACCATCCTGTTTGGCAATATTCAATTCAAATTCTGTACAAGGCATTTCATCCTGTGTTCTCCGATAAATCATCGTTACTTCTTTTGCACCCATTCTTTTTGCCTGTGTTGCTGCATCGATTGCTGTCATTCCCATTCCGATCACCGCTACTTTATCGCCAACTGGAACTGTTGAATAACCTTTATCCCTTATTTCATAAATAAATTGAATGGCATCAACCACTCCTTCCAGTTTTTCACCTGGGATATCTAATTGTCTTGCTACGCCAACACCGATGCCGAGATAAACAGCATCAAAATCTTTTTTCAATTGAGCCAGCGTAATGCCGTGCCTGCCGGCAGGCAGGTCTTTTCCCAATTCCTGGTTATATTTTATTTCAATACCACCAATGGATAAAATATAATTCACTTCATCTTCACAAAACTGTGGTGTTACTTTGTATGCTGCAATTCCATAAGTCATCAAGCCGCCACCTTTAGCTTCTTTTTCAAATATTGTTACATCAATTCCTTCTCTTGAAAGTGTATGAGCACAACTTAACCCTGCAGGACCAGCACCAACAATTGCTACTTTTTTGCCCCCATCTCCGCCGGCTGGCGGAGAGTCAGGAAGCTTCTTTCTTTCGAAGAGTTGCCATTTTTTCTCCATCGCTATCTCAGTAGAATATTGCTGCAACCTTGCAATCTGGATCGGTTCTTCTTCCAGTAAATTATATACACATGCTCCTTCACATAATTTTTCTACGGGGCAAACTTTAGAACATCCTGCACCCATAATATTTGAAGAGAAAATTGTATGAGCTGAACCTTTTATATTATCTGTGGAAATTTGTTTGATGAATTTCGGAACATCAATACTTGTCGGGCAACTTTTAGTACATGGCGCATCATAACAAAACAAACAACGATTGGCTTCTACCTGTGCTGCTGTTTTATTTTCAAACGGCGGACGGATGTCAGCGAAGTTTTGTTCGTACTGCTCGTTGGTTAATCTGTTATTTACAATTGCCATATTATTTTTTTGAACACGGATGACACGGATTAAATGGATGAAAACGGATTTAATTCTAATTTATTCAATTGGTCTCATCCTTGTTGTACGCCAGGCTTTCTTATCGTTATCATATATCTTTCTTCTTATTTCTGGTCTTTTGCCAAAATTCAATAACAATCCTACCTCCATCTCAGTTGCTCTTAAATAATTTACAAGCTGATGTTCGTTTTCTTCAGATAGATTCTCATTGGCTTTTAATTCACAAATAACAATATTTTCCACGATCATATCTGCTATGTAATCACCGACAATACGTTCTTTATAATAAACATAAATCCGTTTGTTTATTTCTGCTTTTAATCCCATTTCAGTCAATTCTATGAGCAAGGCATTCAGATAAACCTTTTCAAGAAAGCCATACCCAAGCGTATTGTAAACTTTATAAAATGCTTTAATTATCTGTTCTGTAATTTCCTCATGCTTCATTTTTAAACAATTGATAATTTGCTATAATTTTTTTTAAGAGCAGAATATTAATTAATAAATCCGTGCATATCCATTTAATCCGTGTCATCCGTGTTCCTTTTTTACAATTCAACAAGTTTGCCGTATGTTTCAGGACGCCGGTCACGGAAGAACTGCCAAACATTCCTTACTTCTTCAATCATATCCAAATCAAATTCAGAAATCAGTAATTCATCTTTGTCTTCACTTGCCTGTGCAAAAATTTGTCCGCGGGGATCGACGAAATAACTGCTGCCATAAAATTTTCCTACATTCCATGGTTTTTCTGTTCCTACACGATTGATACATCCCATGAAATAACCATTGGCTGCTGCATGTGCAGGCTGTTCTAATTTCCATAAATATTGAGATAAGCCGGCAACAGTTGCTGAAGGATTATAAACTATCTCTGCGCCATTTAATCCCAAACATCTTGCACCATCAGGAAAATGACGATCATAACAGATGTACACACCAATCTTTGCATACCGTGTTTGAAAAACAGGATAACCAAGATTACCGGGTTTAAAGAAAAACTTTTCCCAAAAACCTGATGTATGCGGAATATGATTTTTTCTGTACTTACCAAGATAAGTTCCATCGGCATCTATCACGGCAGCGGTATTATATAAAACACCGGCTTGTTCTTTTTCATACATCGGAACTATCATTACCATGCTGTATTTTTTTGCATACGCCTGCATTCTTTCAACGGTTGGGCCGGGGATTGTTTCAGCGCTGGCATACCATTTAGCATCCTGACCCGGACAGAAATAAGGAGTATTAAAAATTTCCTGCAGGCAAAGTATCTGCACACCTTTTTTCCCTGCTTCTTCAATCAGCGGAATATGTTTCTGTACCATTGCTTCTTTTATTTCTTCAATGGTTCCTTCGCCTTCTGTTTTTGGAAGCGACATTTGGATCAACCCTGATTTGATAATTCTTGGCATAAGTTTAAATTTTTTGAACCACAGAGTTCACAGAGTTTTCACAGAGGATACAAAGACACTCTGTGAACTCCGTGTTAGTCTTTGTGTTCTCTGTGGTTAAATCATATTACTGACTATATTTCGTTTTATAAATTTACCATATCCTTTCTGTAATAAACATTTTCCATCTTCAATAGCTAACTGCCCTCTTAATAAAACCGTTTTCACTTTTCCTGTTATTTCCCATCCTTCATACCCGCTGTAATCGACATTCATGTGATGAGTCTTTGCAGAAAGTGTATGTTTTTCGTTCGGATCAAAAATTACAATATCTGCATCGCTGCCAATTGCTATTGTTCCTTTACGGGGAAACATGCCAAATATTTTTGCAGGATTGGTACAGGCAACTTCCACATATTTGTTTAATGTGATTTTATTTTTTGCAACTCCTTCGCTGAATAATAACTCCATCCTGTTTTCAATAGCCGGATGACCATTGGGTATTTTAGAAAAATCATCTTTGCCCATTAGTTTTTGTTCCCATTTAAAAGGGCAATGGTCAGTTGCAACAACCTGCACCAGTCCCTGGTTGATGCCTGCCCATAAAGTTGCCTGGTCTTTCTTTTCTCTTAATGGCGGACTCATTACCCATTTGGCTCCATCTTCTTTTTCATATAATGTTGCATCAAGAATTAAATACTGGATACAGGTTTCAACAAATACTTTTTGATTTCTTCTTGTTGCATTACGTACTGCATTCAATGCGCCTTCGCATGTTAAGTGAACAATATACCCGGGACAACCGGTATAGTTTGCCATATCAGCAAATCGTCCGCTGGCTTCTGCTTCGGTAACTTCTGGTTGTGATAAATAATGATATAGCGGAGAAAGTTTTCCTTCTGCCCGGTGTTTTGCAATTAAGAAATCAATCATATCGCCATTAGTGGCATGTACATTTATCAGGCCTCCGTGTTTTTTTACTTCCTGCATCAGTCCCACCATCTGGCGGTCATCAATCATTAATGCGCCTTTATATGCCATGAATGTTTTGAAAGAAGTGATTCCTTCTTTCTCTATCATTTCCTGTATTTCTTTTTTAGTGTTTTCATTAAAATCGGTAACTGCCATGTGAAAACTGTAATCACCCACACAATTATTATCGCTTCTTCCTCTCCATTCTTCCAGTGCCGCTCTTAAACTATTGCCTTGTTTTTGTAAAACAAAATCAATTACCATGGTTGTGCCGCCAAACAAAGCAGCTCTTGTTCCTGTTTCATAATTATCGCTGCTGAATGTTCCCATGAATGGCATATCCAAATGCACATGCGGGTCAATGCCACCGGGGAAAACTAATTTGCCCGATGCATCAATTTCTTTATCGGCTTTTGCAGATAAATTTTTACCGATGGTTTTTATCTGTTCGCCTTCTATAAATATATCGGCGACATAATCAGCATCAGCAGTTATAATCCTTCCGTTTTTAATCAGCAATGACATAAGATTCTTTTATAGTTTGTTCAGTTACTTTATATGAACGCATCAGTAAGATATAAAGAATGGCGCTAACAAAAAATCCCACAAACCAGGCATAATTATACAAATGACTAATCCATTCCGGGAAAGCTGTTGATGAAATTAATTTAACCTGTAATAAAAATCCCGGCACATTGGGTAAAATACCGCATAACAATGCAATGATGGCATATTTATTAAAACCATTTCCAAAACTATACTGGCCGTTATGCTGGTATAACTCACTTACAATTAAATTTTGTTTACGGATAAAATAATAGTCGGCAATCATGATTCCGCCAACTGGTCCCAATAAACTTGAGTAAGCAATCAACCAGTTAAAAATATAACCTGTTGGGTCTGCGATTAACTTCCATGGAAAAATTGCAATACCAATAATTCCGGTAATATATCCTCCTGTTCTGAAATTGATTTTCTTAGGAGCAAGATTTGAAAAATCGTTTGCGGGGCTAACAATGTTTGCCGCAATGTTTGTTGCCAGTGTCGAAATAGCAACAGCTATCATAGCAAATGTTACCATCATTTTATTTTCAAATCTCCCGGCTAACTGCACCGGGTCCCAAATGGTGCTGCCATAAACAATAGCCGTTGCCGATGTAACAACGACACCAATGAATGCAAACAAAGTCATGGAAGAAGGTAATCCAATTGCTTGCCCTCGTATTTGTGCTTTCTGGCTTTTTGCATACCGTGTAAAATCAGGAATATTTAATGAAAGCGTTGCCCAGAAACCAACCATACCTGTCAATGCAGGAAAAAAATAATTCCAGAAAGATGCACCTGAAAGTTTAGATGGTTGATCCAGTATCGGACCTAATCCATTTGCAGCGCTGATAGCCCAGAATAATAATGCCAGTGCAGCAACCGGGAGAAAAATCGCTTTGAACACTAATAATTTTTTTATGCTTTCAACTCCGAGATAAACTATAAACATATTGAGTAACCAGAAAAGTAAAAAACAAATCATTGGTATTGTCTGTGGAAATAATGAACTGCTGTCAATCTCCGGCATTGTGGGATTCCATGCTCTTACAATATTATAAATAGATGCGCCGCCAATCCAGGTTTGAATACCAAACCAACCGCAGGCAACTATTGCACGAAGCATGGCAGGTATATTTGCACCCTTTGTTCCAAAACTTGCTCTTGCAAAAACTGGAAACGGAATTCCATATTTTGCACCGGCATGCCCGTTTAAAATCATCGGTATTAAAACAATTGTATTGCCGAGAAAGATGGTGAGGATTGCCTGCCACCAGTTCATGCCTCCACCAATCAATGAACTTGCGAGCATATAAGTTGGAATGCAAAGACTCATGCTTATCCATAGCGCTGCATAGTTCCATGTGCCCCATGTTCTTTTTTCTATTGGAACAGGCGCAAGGTCTTCGTTGATAAGGGAGGAAGCCCCCCCGCCCCCCAAAGAGAAAGCCTCCCTGCCCTCCGAAGGAGGGTTCTCAGACTCCGATGTTTTGGTGTTTCCTTTGTCCATTCAGAACTTTATTATTTACTTTTCGAATTGAAATAAAGCAACCCATGCTTTAGGGTTCTAAAGTCCCCCTTCGGGGGATTTAGGGGGCTGTATGTTCATCTGCTATTGAAACCGCATCACTAATCATCGCCAGCCCTTCATCTATCTGTTCTTTGGTAATACAAAGCGGTGGTGCAATAAATACATAATTCCATCTTACAAATGTGTACATGCCGAGTTCTTTTAATCTTGCTGCTACTTTATTCATCACAGCCATTTCATCCGGTTTTGCATTGAATGGTGCCATGGGTTCTTTAGTTGTTTTGTTTTTTACTAATTCAATACAACCGAGCAGACCAGTATTTCTCCAATCACCAATGGAAGGATGTTTTGTTTTCAATTCTTCCATTCTTCGGTCAATATATTTTCCCATGGCTGCTGCATTTTCAATAAGATTATCATCTTCATATATTTTCAATACTTCCAAACTTGCAGCAAGACTGACGGGGTGAGCAGAGTAGGTGAGACCCAACCACAAAACATTATCATCATAGTGTGCAGTAATTTTATCAGATACAATTAATGCACCCAGTGGCACATAACCTGAAGTAATTCCTTTTGCAGTTGCAATCATATCCGGTACTACACCATGATTATCTACACCAAACCATTTACCTGTTCTTCCAAAACCACTCATTACTTCATCGGCAATAAATAAAATACCATGCTTATCGCAGAGTTCCTTTACTTTTTTCAAATAACCATCAGGATATTTTAAACAACCAGAAGAGCCTGACTCGCCTTCCAGCAAAATAGCGGCAATATTTTGTGGTCCTTCAAATGCTATTACTCTTTCCAAATTCTTAATTGATTCTTTTAGTAAATTCTCTTCACCGTACTCCCAGCGGTACGCAATTGGAATATCGAAGTGAACAAAATTTGGTGACTGCTGTGCATCTGCAGCAAGTTTACGCGGATCACCACCTGCCGACATAGCACCATATGATGCACCATGAAAAGATTGATAACGGGTTAAAATTTTATGACGCCCTGTATATAATCTTGCCAGTTTGATTGCATTGTCTAT
>JANPEU010000289.1:0-2441 GCA_031423175.1 Bacteroidota bacterium | reverse complement strand
TGCTAAAGCATATCAAATACCCTATTTGAATATTGCCACTAAAATAATGATCGGCTCTCATAAGCTGAAAGATTTTACATTTGAAAAAAAATTGAAAGGTTTTGCTATCAAAGAACCCGTATTCTCATTTAATAAATTTCCTGGTGTAAGTAAAGAACTTGGACCCGAAATGAAAAGTACCGGTGAAGCCATTCGATTTATCAAAGATTTGAGAGACCCTTATTTCAGACAGTTGTATAAGGACAGGAGTATGTATTTGAGTAAATAGAATTGCTTTTTAATACTAGCGATAATATTTAGGTCAATTTAACTAACCTGCTTAATAAGTATAAATAATAGGTAAAAAAGTTAGCTTTATATCCAAATCCGAAGTCAGTCTGTATATTTGACGTTAAGTATTTATATCTAATGGCCTCTTTTATTAAACTCAAGAATACCCCAATCAAGGAAATCATTTTTACTATTTCCTTTAATGAAAATGTGCCTGTTGAAAAATTAGACATATTCACAGGATTGCCACAAATTAAAAACACCTTCCCAATTGTTGATAAAGGATTTAATACTCATCTAGTAGCCAAACCGAAAGAACAGCCAACCTCAAAAACATCAATTGATGGTTACATATTAAGAAGTCTAAAGCCTTTATCAAGAATAATACAGGCAAGAAAAGGTTCATTCTCTTTCCATAAAGTAAATGGGTACGAGCATTTTGAGAAGCTTATTTCTGAATTACATGAATACTGGGGTCTGTTTGTTCAATGTACTGGAGTTTTAACAGTTAACAACATTTCGGTAAGATATCTTAACTTTATAGAAAAAGATAAAGAAGAAGATTTCATCGACTTAGTTACAATACATACACAACACCCTTTCGGCAAAGAAATTGAGAGCAATTTCACGCAATATAGATTTAAGTATGATAGCATTCCCACTATTACGGCAAATGTAATTACTGCAAAAGGCAAAGACGGTTTAAAAGAGGGTATCGTATTAGACATAATACTTAATAAGAAAATTGAAATGATTCAGAATATAGAAATTATATTTAGCTCTTTTTATGATTTGAGGATTGCAAAAAATGACTTATTTTTCAGAAGTATTACTGAAAAAACCATTAACAAATATAACCAATGAACACAACCTTTGAACATATTATTTTAAAAACTGAACTTTCTCAGTCAGATACATTTGGTAATTTTTATGATAACCTATTAGATGCAAATGAAAGTTCAGCTTTTAGTAATCCTTTGATTGAGGATGTAAGTGAGCTACTGAATAACATACTTCTGAAATATGACATATTAACTGATTTTCAGAAAGAAATACTCAATAAAATCTTCAGTGAGTTCAATAATATTCGAACAACGATTGACCCGAAACGTTTGAAATCTTTTGAGCATTATCTTACAGCTGATGATGAATTTTTATTGTATCGAGAAACCGAAAATGGTTTAATCAATATCATCCTCAACCCCGAAGATTGTTTAGCTTTTTCATTTATTCCAAATAATGGTGAAAAGAGACAACTTTATTTTATTCATCAAGATGGAGATTTTGAAACGCTTGCTTATAATTTTTTCTCGCATTAAGAAATGGTTATCCCAATCTAATAGTATGCAAGAGTGCTTATTACCTTACATTCCGACACGTCTGCATACAAATGATAAACCAATCATTGAACAATTTGAAGTTGGTGAATACTTATACATGCGTTGCACACTTGATCAATTGAGTAATCCATACAAGAGCATATCTATAACAGAGCTATCACACAATAGGTCAGGCTTAAAAGATAATATCTTGTGCAACCCCGATGATGTTTTGTTTAGTATCACGCAAGATGAAGAATTTGGAAAACACGAAAACCTGGACATCTGTACCTTAGAAATAATTAGTCTTAATGCTGGCGGCAAGTTTAATAAGTTGTACACAGAAAGTAAAAATGAGATTACTTATACAGGAAGATTAGAATTATTACACGAACCGGAATCTTGTATGTATCCTCATTGTGTTTTTAGAGTTTGGCTTAATAATGATAGAGTAACTTATGATAATTACAAAGCAACATTAAAAAAAGTTCAGAAAATTAAAACTGAAATGAAAGAGGAGTTGGCTTCCATGATTAGAAAGAAACAAGTAAGCCAAGATGATAATCCTACTTATGAAAAGCAACTTTAAATCATTTTACAATCTTAAACTTATCAACCTCTTTCCCATTCGCATCAACCTGGCGGAGTGTTAAAACATTTTCCTTTACATCCACAACAGTGAAAGAATGAATAGTTGATACAAACTTATCTGTAAATTTTTGCCAGCTGTCTTTGTCTTTTTGCTGCTCGGGGTTATATAATCCCTGTCCGCCTGCACCTGTAACTATATAAATTACTCCATTTGGTTTTTTATTACTCTTTCCATTAAATTTTTTATCCAAGGTCCACCTG
>JANPEU010000288.1:0-4066 GCA_031423175.1 Bacteroidota bacterium | reverse complement strand
TGATCACAATTGGATCGGCAACCGTCATTGTATTTTCTCCGCTCCCGAAATTTTGTCCTTTAAAACTTACTGCCATCAATCTTAACTCACCGCTGAACTGCGGAATATCAAATTCAAAATTTGCTTCACCGCTTCCATTTGCTTTTTGTAAACCACTCCAGTAGCTTACCACTTTTATTCTTTTCGCAGGCATTGGGTTTACTCTTTTATCCATTTCAGCTTCGCCATCACCACCGGTGCTGCTGATCTTAGCTCTCAGTTCAGGGAATAACAATGGATACAAATCATATGCAGTAACCTGCAATGCTTTTTTCTGGTAGAAATAATTATAAGGATCAGGTGTTTCAAAACTACTTACTTGCAATACACCATTATCAACAGCTGCCAGAGAAACATAACTACCGGGTTCTGCTTTCACTTTTATTTTCTGGTGTGTTTTGCTGCGAACATTTTTTTGAGCAGTTATCTCAACAGGGATCTTCCTGCTCTTCTCTTCCACTTTCACCGATTTATATCCATGTGCAACTGTCAGCGGAATGTCGGATACCTCATGTGGCTTAATTAATGTGGCAGTTATATAAACATTTGGAACATGATCTCCATTGAGTTTAAGTGTTACACTTGCCGATCTGTTTTTTACTTCCACATACTGATAGGAGACAACATGATCGGTTTCCATAGTTACCAGCATACGGCCATTGAAAGGCGATTTTAATAAAGCGGTAACCGATTCACCGGTGATATAAGATTTTTTATCCAGTTCAATTTCCACATTGCCTTCATTGCTTACTTCAAAAGATGAATTGGTCATGCCCCAGCTACCGTAACTGTAAAAACTTCTCTTGATATAATTATTACTGCCGGGATTATAAAACCGAACTTCATAGTCACCTGGCGTGCGGGGTACATAAGTATAAACTGTTCCGTTGGCAACACTGATTTCCGTTTCAATCATCATCTTATCTTCCGTAGAACTTACATACCGGAAATAGCTTCCGCTTTTTTCCAGTGTTGTATGATACTCATGTTTTATTACTTCCACTCTTGCTCTGGAATTTACGCCTGCACCATCTTTGTTTACAGCAGCCAGTTGAAACTTCACCGGCTGGTTTAATGGATAATAATAAAACCAATCGTCCTTTACACCAAGGAAAACATTTTGTGTATAAATATCGAGTGACGATACACGGCTTACCGGCCTTCCTGTTTCATCAAAAACGGTTGTATAAAATTTTGCCTGAAGTAATCCTTTATCGTTATAAGCTTCTTTGAAAGCAAAATTGATTGTAGCATTTCCCTGGTCATCTGTTTTACCCTGTTGTACTTCACTGTCAAATGCACTGGTTTGGTTAGCCATGGTAAAATTGTAATCTGCAAATTTTTCAGGATTAAAATATTTTTGCCTTACTTGTATATCTGATTCATAATTCCTGTTAGCAGCAGGTGGTCCGAAAAAATTTGTTGCATTGATGGAAAGATTAACTGATTCACCTGCCTTCAAAGTTTCTTTATCCAGTTTTGCATTCACTTTAATTCTGTCCGGCACAAATTCTTCAATGGAAAAATTCTTAGTGGAAAGCAATACATCATTGGATGTATAAACTTCCAGCGTATAACCACCAGTGATAGCAGAAGTTGAAATATCAATATTGCCTTCCACTGAACCTTCTTCATTTAAATTTTTACGAAATGCTTTTAATTCTTTACCATTCGGCATCAGGAATTTCATTTTCACCGGAATTTCTCCCGGAGATTTCCATTGCCTGTCGCGAATAACAACAGCAAAATTTACTTTTTCACCCGGGCGGTAAATATCTCTTTCGGCATAAATGAATGCATCAAGACCGGATGAGTTATTTCTTTTTCCACCCACATCAAAGCGTGAAGTATTTATTCTTGTGTTGTTAAAAGGCAGATAGTTGAAATCATCTCCTATTTTTGCAATGATCATGGCTGGTTTAAAACCACTGAAATCTTTTTTGGAATATGGGATTTCTGCAACGCCATCACTATTGGTAGAACCCGAACCTATCAACTGATTATTTGCAGCGTATAAAGAAATATTTACGCCATTCACCGAACCGGCAGATTTAATTGAGTTAACAAATACGAAAACTTTATCTTGTCCTTCACGGGCAATCATTCCTAAGTCGGATAAAGAAATAAAGCGGCTATCCTTAACCCAGTAATCCTCGGAACTGCGGATTGATACATGATAAATACCTTTTAAATCCGGTAACCGATCTTCATACTCTGATAAATTCAGTAAACGTCCACCACCAGATTTTTTCAATGACCGGGTATCAATTTCTTTTGAATAAATCACATCGCCCAATTGCGCATCGCTTCCGTAATCATTATAATAATCGCCTTCATACTCTCTATCATAACTTGTATTTTCATAACCCGAGTTTTCTTTTGGCGAATACCCATATCGCTGCGCCATGAGTAAATTGTTTTCATACACTTTTGAAATAATCAATTTCACTTTTGGCACGTTTGTTATCTGCACTTCAATATTCTTTCCGCCTTTTTTTGAAAGATAAACAGCTTTACTATTTGTAAAATTGATATTGGCTTCCAGTTCTCCGAAGGCAATACTACCATCGTAATCTTCTTTTAATACTCCACCTATTTTGCCCCGCAGATTTTTAGTTATGGTAAGGGAATAACTTTTTTCCACTTCAAATTTTCCACTACGGATGATAAAACCATTATCGGTTAGTTCGGTAGAAAATGTTATAGCGGGATTGAATTTTACGAATGACTTTAAGTCTTCTCCAGTTAATTGCTGGCTGGTAGTAATTTTTACAGTACCCTCCTGCCCATCATGCTCCGATTCCATATTTTGAATATTCAACACATACGGAGAAGGAATAGAAAAATTAGAACTGATTGCTTCATCAGTTGCATTGTTCCCGACTTCAGGTTTCAAACCTTTTTCAATTATCAATTTTCCATCATAGTCTTTATCTTCTGTTTTTAATTCGGCAAGCCGGATTGAAATTTTATTTTCAGGCGAAAGGGTAATCAAACTATAGGCTGATTTTTTGCCATCCACTTCAATAGTCAATTTTTCTTTTAAATCATTTGGGTTTACCCGGTAGTTAAAAAATAAATCAACCTGCGGAACAGCCTTCTTGCCGTTTTCATCTAACGGTATCCAGATGACTTGAGAGTTGTCGAGTGTAAGATCCGGTGTATGAAAATCTATTTTACCGGCATTGGTTACTATATTGTATTTACTGTAATGCAGCACTGCATTTTTCACTTTTGCTTTATACGAAGTGGCAGGCATCAGCGGTTCAGAAGGAGAAAAAACAAGCTGATCAGGGTTTTCCCAGCGAAACTTGCCACGAATTTTTGGTTCAAAAGAAATATAGTCAGTGGAATCCCAGAGATTGACTAATGAATCAGGAACAAGTGATTTGCTGAAACGAAAGATAAGATTGCCTAATTGCTGCACTTCTCCTTTGGCATTAGTAAATTCAAGATTGACTCCGTTTTTTTTACAAGAGGTAAAGAAAAATATCCCGATTAAAAACATCGGGATAAGAAAAGATTTGATACGCATAGAGATTTGTGGTTGATTGGTAGTATAATAAAAATTAAGTTAGGTAAAATTCACCAAGGCATAAATTATACCTTGTATTCTTTTTTCACAAAGGAAAAACAGAAGCAATATTATGGAGAAGTTAAGGAGGAATGTCCCGTGTTGGGCGGGACGGGTCTGAAGAGTCCATACAGGTTGAAAAGAATTTGAATAGAAAGATAGTGAGATGATAATAGGGTTTGCAAATGTTAGTAGGTAAAGATTTGTTAAGCCGTAATACAAATTCTTCTAATAATAAAAGAGAATGGCTATCGTGATTAATTTCACGCAAAACTTGCTTACCGGCAGGCAGGGAAGCAAAGTTGGCAAAGACGCTAAAGCCTTTAATCTTTGTGCCTTGGTTTTAATTCTTGGCGTCTTTGCGTGAAATATGAAATTGCACATCACCAAACAATCTGTAAAACGTTTTTTTAAGTGGTTAGGAATTACAATCCTTTCCCTATTCTTGCTTTT
>JANPEU010000287.1:0-2276 GCA_031423175.1 Bacteroidota bacterium | reverse complement strand
TTCTGTATCTGTAATTACTCCTCTATCTAATTCACCAGATTTTACCCAAGGAATATTCCCGTTGTAATATTTTGGTTCTCTTCTGCTCGGTGTTCCTCCACTTGTTGTATGACACACTTCTCCCAGCTTCACCCACTTCCAGTCTTTTGGTAATTGATTTATATTTTGCTCTTTGGTCATTGTTTAGTTTGGTTGTTCATTAAAAAAGATAGTCCTCATATAGTCGTTAATAAGGCGTTGGTGTGGCTTCAGTACCAACCGCTTTCGGGCACACTTGTTCCAACTTATTCCATCCCGGACACATTCGGACATTTCCGGACATTTTGCGACACTTTACGACATTTTCAAAACCCCACACAATCCTCTTGGTATAACTTGATACCTCTTGATACTTCTTGGTACTTTTTGGTACTTATTGGAACACATTCGGAATCTCTTGGAACATCTTGGAACATCTTGGAATCTCTTGGAACATTCTTGGGACACTCTTGGAAATTCTCGGACCGTCTTGATACATCTTGATACAACTTAATACTTCCTGTAACCCATTAATACTCTTTAATACCTTTTAATACTTTTATATTCTTACTCATTTTCAGATTCGCTTAATAGTTCTATAGCCTGTTTGGTAAGCTGATAAGCCCTGTTATGTGTAGTTCCAGTGCTATTTACCCAACCCTTTTCATCAAGCAATAAAAGGTCTTTCCGAATATTCTGTACAGGAACTCTAAAATGGTCTACGGCTATAGCAACATCAAGACCATTTCCCGTTTGCAACTGCCGCAGCAGGTACATCATTCTTTCCAATCGTTTGGGGCTTACACCCAATGATAAAGCAATTTCTTTTTCCGGTTTATGTACCCTGTTAAAAGTAATTGTAAAAAATCCATCAAAACTAAATACCGGTTCCGGCAACTCAGCCTTTATCATTGCCTGGCGCATACGGTATATGCCGGTTCCCAATTTCTCAATATACTTTGCCCGAAGCAGCAAAGAAGCTATTAATGGATTGCGGGCAAGTGTCCGTTTCCCAAAATCTTCCGGCTTTAATCCTTTGGGTAAACCGCCGGGATTACTTATCTCCACCCGGTTATTAAATATCTCCACCATTACATTAGCGCCTTTTTCAAAATAGTCACGGTGCGCCACGGCATTTACCACGGCTTCCCTCAGCGCCACTTCGGGCAACTCTAATTTTTCTTTGCGCTGCATTTCTGTTATTTCATACGACAGGTTCAAATGCTTTTTTAAAAAAGTAATGGCATCGTCTATATTGGTAATAATATCTCCTTCAAAAGTTTTTTTATCCAGCACATCCACTTTTAAATTGCCTTTGTACAAAACGCAGGTAACTGCACTCTGCGGAATATATTTTACGGGATTTTGTATAAAAAATAATATGCCGGTATTATTTATCTGCAGCGCATCTTTATCATCATTCATTAATGAGAGGTTGGTTAACAATTCATCGTCTGTTATTTCAGCCGTAATGCCGGAGAGTTGTTTAAATCTTTTTATGGATTCTTTGTTTAACTGTTCTGGATATTTTACAGCCTTATTAAATAACTCATCAAATTTTATTTTCCCTTCTGATTGAATGAAATCAATAATTTCTCTTGTGGAAAGTTTGATGCTGCTGGCGCCGTTGCGGATATAAAAACCATTGGTGCATCGGTAGGGTTTGTCTTTGCCTTCCGGCACATTTACAATCATCACATTCCTGAAAGATGCCAATTCAATTTCTACAGATGGATCACATTCATGCGCCATCATGGTAATTTTTGATTTTAATGTATTGTCAATCGTAACTCCGCTTACAGTTCCATTATCTTCAATACCCAAATAGATTTTTCCCCCGGAAGAATTGGCAAACGCCACCAGTTCTTTTGAGAGGTCGGTATTTAGATTGCGTTTGAATTCAGATTTGTATCCTTCTCCGCTTTGTATAATGGTATCGAGTTCGTGTTGGGTCATTGCTTCAAAATTAAGCGGCTAACACTTCATTTAATTCATTAATAATTTCATCCGTTTTATCCCCAAACAGTTGCCACATTTTTCCCAGGCCGCCGTTTTTATTAAAGGGGTCCAGTTCAAAGTCTTCTTTCTCTACATGAAAACTATTAGCCGCATAATCCTTTATCATCCGCAGCCACTGCATTTGCTCTTCATTAAATTTTGTAGTTGTGCCTGCTTGTTTTTTAAATACCCATGCCTGGAAGTTTTTGTCAACTGTTTTATCGTACCCTGTAAGTGTTTGGTCAATGCCGCTTACCCTG
>JANPEU010000286.1:0-7657 GCA_031423175.1 Bacteroidota bacterium | reverse complement strand
ATTTGTTTAGTGGCTTTAAAAACCAAAACCGCCAGTTTTTAGCGCCAGTCAAAGAATTATTAAACGAAAGAATTAACTGGAAGCCTTTTATAAAATCAGAAGACAGGATCCAAGAAGCTCTTGTATATAATGAAAATGTGTATTTATTTTCCCGGAATAATGCTCCAAAAGGTAAACTGCTTAGGGCTCGTATAAATGATCCTGACCTGACACAGGCAAAAACAATCATTCCTGAGGAAGAAAAAAATATGGACAGAATCAGCGGCTCTAAGGATTATATATTTATTTCCAAATCTGATGGTATTAACACTTTTATTGACCAGTATAACTTAAAAACTGGAGAAATAAAATCTGTTATACTTCCTTTGATTGGTAATGTATGGTTAGATGGTTTTGATTCCGAAACAAATGAATGCGTTCTGTATGTTTCATCATGGAAACAATCATCAACAAAGTATAATTATGATCCGGTAACCGGAAAATCAAGTATAAGCTCTTTCCAGGTTCTGGTAAACTATCCGGGTATTGATGACCTGGTGATTGATGAAGTAGAAGTAAAGGGCCATGATGGTGTGATGGTACCATTATCATTGGTATATAACAAGAACATTAAAAAAGATGGAAATAATATTGTTTATATGAGCGGCTATGGCTCTTATGGTATCTCAAGCACTCCATGGTTTTATCCACCAACTCTTTCCTTATTAAAAAGAGGTGTAATTATAGCTCAAACACATCCCCGTGGTGGCGGAGAGAAAGGTGAACACTGGCATAAGACAGGATTCAAAACTACCAAACCCAATACATGGAAAGATTTTATTTCATGTGCTGAATACCTCGTAAATAATAAATACACTTCATCCAAACGCATTATTGGCGAGGGCGGAAGCGCAGGCGGAATTTTAATAGGCAGAGCAATAGAAGAAAGACCGGATCTTTTCGCTGCCAGTATACACCGTGCACCGGTAAGTAATTCTCTCCGGCATGAGAACAGAAGTATAGGGGGCACTGATGCAAATGAGTTTGGAACTGTTAAAGATTCGGTGGAAGCGATGGCATTAATAGTAATGGATGCATATCTAAATGTGAAAAAAGGTGTGACCTATCCTGCTGTGCTTGCGGTTGCGGGTATGAATGATAATATTGTTCCGGCATGGCAGCCCGGAAAACTTATAGCGGCGCTGCAAAAGGCATCTGCATCTGAAAGACCTGTTTTATTATTTGTGGATTATAAGAGTGGCCACAATAGCGATGAAAAATATATGACATGGTATCAGGAAGCTAATAAACTTGCCTTTGCTCTTTGGCAAGCAGGACATAAAGATTTTCAGCCGAAGAAATAATTGATAAGACAATCTTCAAATAAGTATTAGACAAAACCGTACAGCAATAGTTGTATTATTAAAACCTTGATCCCAAATAATGCGGTAGCATAGCCCGCCAGGTAGGCCAGTCATGCGTCCAGTCTTCACCCCAGATATCAAGTTCATAGTTAATGCCCTTATCATACAATTGTTTTGCAAATCGGCCACTGGCACCCGGGTCTTCATATGCGCCACTGCCGGTGAGGATATGAATATTATTGCTTCTTCTTATTAATTCAAGTGTGTTATGGTCAGTTAAGTTTGGAATATAGTGTGACGGGCTATTGAAATAAACATCATCATCAAAATGGCCTTTGGTATATTCCGTTAAATCATAAACACCACTCATCGCTATCACCCCATTTATAATGTCAGGTCTTTTTAAAAAAAGGTTCATACTGTGCAATGCACCGAAGGATGCGCCGCAAGTAATAACAGGGGTTTCCGGACTGGTACTGTTGCGTATAAAAGGAACTACTTCATTATAAATATAATTGTTCCAGTGCTGATGCCGTATCGATTTATCACGGGGGTTCATTTCATTATTCATCCAGCTATCATTGTTGATACTGTCTATCGAAAACACTTTTACTTTACCGCTATTGATAACCGGAGCCAGATGATCCATCATTTGAAAACGTTCATACTCCAGATAATCGGCAGCAGCTGTAGGCACCAGCAATAATGCTAATCCAAAATCCCCATAAGTTGCTATGGGCATTTCTTTATTTAAGGATGGGCTGTACCAGGATGTAAGTTCTCTTTTCATACAATTAATTTGAGTAACGAATATAATTGTTTTAAACATTACGCCGGTTTCTCCATCTGCTCAAAAGCCGGTAAATTTGCCGCCGGTTAAGGATTTTTTTTTGAACCCGGCTGAATTGCATCCTTCACCGTTCCTTGCGTCGCACTCTTGTACTTTCTGTTCACTATTCAGCATTTTCAACACAGAGTACAGGAGTTAAAGAGTAACAAGGAGATTCGCAGTATAACACGCATTCATTGGCATCTGTATTTAAATTGTTCAGTAGAGTTCGGAACGCTGAAGAGTCCCGGCGATAAATGCCGGGATGCTGACCATAAGCGTCAGCATGCGACGCAACAAAAGCCCGATAGTAATAATAAAGCCAGGTACATAAAAAATAATTGCTCATTAATGGAACTCTCAAAAAATTTTGAACACAGTGCTGCCGAACAGAAATGGTATAAGCATTGGAATGATAAAAAATATTTCAACAGTGTACCGGATGAGAGAGAACCTTACACCATTGTTATTCCCCCGCCGAATGTAACCGGTGTGCTGCACATGGGACATTGTTTGAATAATACCATCCAGGATATTTTAGTACGCCGTGCAAGAATGATGGGTAAAAATGCCTGTTGGGTGCCGGGTACCGATCATGCATCTATTGCCACAGAAGCAAAGGTTGTTCAAATGCTGCGTGAAAAAGGAATTCAGAAAGCAAGTTTGAGCCGTGAAGATTTTTTGAACTATGCATGGGAATGGAAAGACAAATATGGTGGTATTATTCTGGAGCAGTTAAAAAAAATGGGATGTAGTTTGGATTGGAACCGCACTTCCTTTACCATGGATGATGATTATTATAAAAGTGTGATAAAAGTTTTTGTTGATTTGTATAATAAAGGTTTTATCTATCGTGGCAAGCGGATGATAAACTGGGATGTAAAAGCAAAAACTACATTGAGTGATGAAGAGGTAATAAGAAAAGAGACGAAGCAGAAGCTTTATTATTTAAAATATTTTATTGATGATCAGTCACCAGTTGGCAGTAGGCAGTCAGCAGAATCCTCAATTCACGACTCAGCACTCACCACTCACAACTTTATTACCATTGCAACCGTTCGCCCCGAAACAATCATGGGTGATACAGCAATCTGTGTGCATCCAAAAGATGAACGCTATAAACATCTTCATGGAAAATTTGCATTTGTCCCTTTAATCAACCGACGCATTCCAATAATTAGGGATGATTATGTAGCGATGGAATTTGGAACCGGTGCATTGAAAGTAACACCGGCACATGATATGAACGATTATCAACTCGGTCAGAAACACAACCTGGAAGTGATAGATATTTTTAATGATGATGGTACGTTGAATGATGCTGCACAAATTTTTATTGGTGAAGATCGTTTTGCAGCAAGAAAAAAAATTGTTGCTGAATTAGAATCGAACGAGTTCATAGTAAAAATTGAAGACTACACAAGTGAAGTGGGGTATAGTGAAAGAACAGATACTGCAGTAGAACCAAGATTAAGTTTGCAATGGTGGGTGGATATGAAAAAAATTTCAGGCCCGGCATTGAAAGTGGTGATGGATGATGAAATAAAATTTTATCCTTCCAAGTTTAAAAACTTATACAGGCATTGGATGGAAAATATTAAAGACTGGTGTATATCCAGGCAGCTTTGGTGGGGGCACCGGATACCGGCATGGTATGATGATGAAGGAAGGTTTGTTGTTGCGAATAACGAACAGGAAGCAAAAGAAAAATACTCATTGAACTATCCGGGCAATCTGCAATCTGCAATTTCCAATCTGCAATTGAAACAGGATGAAGGTTGTTTAGATACCTGGTTTTCTGCCTGGCTTTGGCCCTTTGAAGTATTTAAAGGGTATAGTAATCCGGGAAATGCAGAAGTGAAATATTATTATCCAACAAATACACTGGTAACGGCACCTGAAATTATTTTCTTTTGGGTAGCCCGTATGATTATTGCGGGGATGGAATATGAAAAACAAATCCCTTTTCGTGAAGTTTATTTTACCGGTATTGTAAGAGATAAGCAGGGAAGAAAAATGAGTAAAAGCCTTGGCAACTCACCCGATCTTTTAAAAATGATTGAAGATGATGGTGCTGATGCGGTGCGTTTTGGTATTATGATCTCATCACCTGCCGGAAATGATTTGATGTGGGATCAAGCCGGTAACGAACAGGGCAGATTTTTTATTAATAAGATTTGGAATGCAATGAAGTTGGTTCGCAGTTGGGAATCCAGGCAGTCGACACTCAGCGGCTTCTCTTTCGAAGCTTCAGCGAAGGAAGGTCAGCAGTCAAATGATACGCTTCAGACCGCTGTTAGCGTTTCGACGGTTTTTGCGGTTAATTGGTTTGAAAACAGGTTGAATGAAGTGAAAGCAGAGTTGGAATACGCATATAAAGATTTTCGTTTGAGTGAAGCATTGAAAACAATTTACTCATTAATATGGGATGATTTCTGCAGTTGGTATCTGGAATGGGTAAAGCCCTCCTATGCTAAAGCTTCGGAGGACGGGCCTCAGATGAATGAGCCGGTAGACAAAATAATCTACGAAAAAACAGTTGGCTTCTTTGAAGAATTGATGCAATTGCTGCACCCCTTTATGCCTTTTATTACGGAAGAAGTTTATCATTTACTACAAGAAAGAAAAGAAGGAGATGATTTGACAGTAAAGCAGAATGTAGTTGGCAGCGGGCAGTCAACTGATATTCTGAGTCGGGGAAAATTATTAAAAGATGTAATTACCGGGATCAGGGATGCAAAAAATAAAAATCAGGTAAAACCAAAAGAAGTAATAAAACTTTTTGTACAAACCGAAAACGAAACCGTTTTTAAAACAATTCAATCCATTCTTGCAAAACAATTAAATGCAGAAAGTATTTTATTTGTAAAAGAACCCGTGTCGCAAACTATATCGATAGTTATCGGGAAAGATAAATTTTTTATCCAATCTGAACAGCCAATTAATACAGGAAATCAGAAAGATGAATTAATAAAAGATTTGACACATCAAAAAAGTTTTCTTGCATCCGTAGAAAAAAAATTAAGTAATGAAAAATTTGTTGCGAATGCAAAACCAGAAGTATTAGCCCTGGAGCAAAAGAAAAAATCAGACGCTGAAGCGAAGATAAAAGCGATTGAAGAGAGCCTGGCAGGTCTGAGTACTTAGTACTGAATACTATTTATCTTGGTATAATACTTACCGGTAAAATTATTTCAAACCGGGTTCCTTTAAATCCATTGAACTGGTCCCGATCTAATAATTTACTTATCCTGAATCCAAAAGTCAGTGGATATTGATTCCACCAACGGGTGTCAAAATAAATTTCACCTCCAACACTTCGTTGATTTAAGGATACCGTTTTATCTCTTGAATAAATTTTTGTGTAATCATAAAACGCATTTCCCCTGACTCTTGACACATAGAGAATGTTTGCAAAACCAAAGTCGGGATAAAAAATCGGGAAATGATAATTGCCACTCACCCGCCACATTCTGGAAAAATATCTTCCTTCATAGCCTCTTGAATAAGAAAACCGGTTGCTGAATAACTGCGGATTCAATGTATCTCTTTGTTGAAATGCCCCGGTGAATACAAGGCTATGTGTTGAATGAAACCCGGGTAATGTTAAAGAAGCCCCGCCCAAAAACTGGTAACCGGTATATTCACTGATTGCATGTCTGTGATTTGCGGTGATGGAATAACTGAATGGCGAATAAATATGTTGCGCCGCCCGTTGTGATCGCTGACTCCAGGAAATAAAATGACTGAGATAACTGAAATTTTCATTACTGAAGTTCTGTTTTGAAATTCCTTTAACCATTTCATTTCGCAAAACATAATTACTACCTGCATTAAAACTTTTAATTGTTTTACCACGAATCGTATTGATTGGAATACTTAACCCAATATAGGAATCAACCTGATCCCAATCTTTGTTCAGATTATTAATGGTAGCCACTCTGTTAAATGTATATTGGGAACCAACACTCACAAACGGAAACCAGGCTCCATAAACAGCAGTAGCACCAACCGAATTTTCTTTTTCATTCTGATTGTACTGATAATAAATTTCAGTCTGCATGGTGTTCAATATATTTTCGCCATATAATGAAAAACTGAAAATGGGATCGGAATAATATGGCCGCCAGCTGTGAAAATTAAATAGTCTTGTCCCTTTTTTATAATCATTCACTGTAAAATCTCTATTGATCGTTTTATCACCTAACAGGTCTGCAGTATTGTTTACTTTAAACCGGGTCGTTATTTGCTGTATGTCTTCTTTCGATAAAGCAACAATTGACTCACTGTTTAAATCAGATTGAATCAATTGAAATCCATTTGCTGTAAATTTTGAATAATACAATTTATCCTTATCTACATTAGCAAAATATTTTCCTCCAACAGAGTTACTGGAAATCCTGTGTATTTTTTTATCAACCAGGCTTATGGAATAAATATCGTCATTGCCTGCATATGAAGCGGTGAAATAAACCAGATCACCATACACCTGCGGGTATCCAACAACATTAAATGACAGGGGTGTCAATCTTTCCACAGCACCGGTTTGTATATCAGCAGTAGCCAAACACATTTTTCCGTCAGGCAATCTTACCGCAGTTACTAATTTGTTATCATTGATAAATTTTGGATCAGTAAATAAACTAATATCACTGCTTCTGATTTTTTGAATTACAGAACCATCATCAACGTTCAGAACATGCAATTCATTTTTCCCGGTTGTAGCATAGAATACAGTTACAATTTTTTTCCCATCGGGAGAAATATCGGGAGTGAAATACTTTGATTTTTTTGTAATGCTTTTTTGTTCTCCCGTTTTTATATCCAGTAATTTTATTTCGCTGTTATCTTTCCATCCCCAACGACTACGGCTTTCATATGCAGCATACACAATTTTTCCATTACGGTAACTAAACTGTTCATCAATTGAAATATTTTTTACCCGCAGTTTCTTTTCGCCGTTGGCATCACGGATATAAAATGCAGGCAATCTTCTTCCGCTTGCTTTCAGATACACTAAGGAATCCTTGCCTATGGAGTAAGGAAAATAATAATTTGTAAGAAAATTCTTTTTAATACTACTTAAGTTTTTTGTGCCTGCCTTATTAACTGTTGGATTCATCTGCATCTCTCTGGCTAAACCTTTCACTGACATATCATCAACAGAATCCGGATTCGCTTTATTTAATCTATGCAAATTATTTTCTTCGGCCATTAAAGAGGTTTGTAACTGTTCCTTAAAGTTTTTAAATGCATCGGAAACAAAAACTTTATACTCAACTCCTGCATGCTTTTTTATGGCATGTTGAAATGGATAAAACAAACTTTTAAACGCTGCTGCATCATTTGTTACTTTTTTCCAAAAATCATTTCCATATTTTTCATAACCATAGCTTACCAAAATATAACCGAGATAATAATGATTGGGCACATAATGTTTCAATGAACCATTGCGCAGCTTCATCCATTTATATTTTTTACCAGC
>JANPEU010000285.1:0-2955 GCA_031423175.1 Bacteroidota bacterium | reverse complement strand
GTTTTTTATCGCGACACTTCGCCAAATGGGAAATACGATCTTGTCGTTTACAAATATGTAAAACCAGCTAATGGGAATTATTTTTTAAACATTTCCGTAATCAATAAAGGTGACAGTATTCCGAAGTTTGGCAACTTTTATATTTCACGATTTGACTTTGATTGCTTTACAAATATTAAGTGGGACAACACGAGTAAATTAGACATCAAAGTTTCTGGAAGTTGTTACTATGCCTTTGTTGACTACCTTGTAAAAAACAGACCAGATATAAAATATAAGGTTCAGATCGATGACACAATCAATGGGAATATCCAACAATACATGCAATAGAGCAAATCAAATTTGACATATTCCTGATATCTGTCGCTTCCCCAAGAAATCCTCTCAAACCCTTACCTTTGACGCAATTTATTTAACCAACTTTAGTAATAATTATGGCAGATATTTTTGAACGCTTACTCAAAGATTATGGTCCGATCGGTCAGCACCGTAAAAGGGCTCATGGATATTTTGCATTCCCAAAGCTGGAAGGTGAAATAGGTAGTCGCATGATTTTTCGCGGCAAGGAAATGATTGTTTGGAGTTTGAATAATTATCTCGGTCTGGCCAACCACCCCGAAGTGAGAAAAGCTGATGCTGATGGCTCAGCACAGTATGGACTTGCCTATCCAATGGGTGCAAGAATGATGAGTGGGAACAGTAACCTGCATGAACAATTAGAAACTGAACTGGCTGCTTTTGTAATGAAAGAAGATGCCGCATTATTGAATTTCGGATATCAGGGTATGGTGAGTATTATTGATACTCTTTGCAGCAGACATGATGTGATAGTATACGACGCCGAAAGCCATGCATGTATAATAGATGGTTTACGGTTGCATCCCGGACATCGTTATGTTTTTAAACATAATGATATGGATGATTGTGAAAAACAATTGCTAAGAGCTACTGCATTAATTGAAAAACAAGGAGCAGGTGGAATATTGTTGATTACTGAAGGCGTATTTGGTATGGCGGGTGATCAGGGTAAGTTGAAAGAGATAGCTGCATTTAAAGATAAATATTCATTTCGTCTGTTGGTAGATGATGCACATGGTTTTGGCACTTTGGGAAAAACCGGAGCTGGTGCTGGAGAAGAACAAAATTGTCAGGATAAGATTGATTTATATTTTTCCACTTTTGCAAAATCAATGGCAAGCATTGGTGCATTTATAGCTGGTGATACAAAAATTATTGATTATATCCGTTACAATATTCGTTCACAAATTTTTGCAAAGAGCCTGCCCATGCCATTGGTAATTGGCAACTTAAAAAGATTAGAATTGCTAAGAAACCATCCTGAGTATAAAGAAAAACTCTGGAGTAATGCATTGAAATTACAGAGTGGTTTAAAAGAAAGAGGATTTGATATTGGCAAAACAGATTCTGTTGTTACACCCGTGTATATGACCGGAGGTGTGGAAGAAGCAGCAGCTATGGTAATGGACCTTCGTGAACATTACGCAATTTTTGCTTCGATAATTGTTTACCCCGTTATTCCGAAAGGACATATTATTTATCGGTTAATTCCTTCAGCTATTCATACAGATGAAGACATAGAACAAACATTGGAAGCATTTTCTGCCACAAAAAAGAAATTGGAAGCAGGCGCCTATAAAGCTGAAGCAATACCAGATATGGCGGAAATAAGTGGAAAACGTTTTGATTATATGACTAACCTCCCAAAGAATAAATAATATTTTTTATACAATATTTTGAAAGCCCGTTAAAGGGCTTTTTTTATTCGCTTTTTAAAAAACCAGTTTACACGACTTCCTTTTTTATACTCCAACAATTAATTTGTAATTTGAGTTTGGTAAAAGGCAACTCACTACATACAAAATCCGTTTTAAAATTTGACAAACAACTGCAATTTGCTATCAGCTGAAGAATTAACCCGTCATGTGGGAGGATGTGCTCTGAACAGCAGAGAGAGTCAAAAAATTATATACAACTCTTTCTATGGGTTTGCTATGGCCGTATGTGACCGATATGCCGCAAATCAGGATGATTCGGTGGAGATATTAAACGATGGATTTTTGAAAGTGTTTCGTGAAATTCATAGATACAAGCCTGCTTATGCAGATGTAGTTGGTTCTTTCAAAGGTTGGATAAGAAAAATTATGGTATATACTGCGATAGATCATTTCAGAAAACACCAGAAACACCGTATCGTAAGTGAATTGGAAACCGTAGTATATCAAATACCAACTGCGCATGAAGATGCAATTGCTAAAATATCGCATGAAGAAATTATCCGGGCCATTCAAAATTTAAGTCCTGGATACAGGGTAGTGCTGAATTTATTTATCATAGAAGGATTGAGTCATGAAGAAATCAGTAAACAACTGGGAATAGCAGAAGGCACATCGAAATCGAATTTGGCAAAGGCCAGAAAGCAATTGCAAAAAATTTTATTTAAACAAAACCAGGTAAAATTAGAAAAAAATGCCATTTGAAGATAATGATATGAGGATACAGGAAGCCGCCGACCAACACCACCCCGCCTATGATGAAAAGGCATGGGATAAGATGGAAAAACTGCTGAACAAACATTTACCCGTACAGAAAAAAGACAGAAGACGGATTGTATTCTGGTTATTTCTTTTTTTGCTTACAACAGGTGGATCTGTTTATTTATTGGTAAATAATAAAGAAGGCAAAAAAGATACGGCTACACTTCAAAATCAAAAACAGATTGAAATACGTAAACCAGAAAATGAAATAGCAAATAAAAATAAAGGCAATGTATCTGAGATCGCAAGTGAAAAAAATCCGCAGGATACCGGGTATAAATTAACTATACCAGCAACCCTTACAGAAATCAAAGCTGCAAAAAAATTACCAGTCATTAAACCTTATCCTTCTTTAAATAAGAGCAAACCTGAACCAATTATTCTTTTATCACGTAAGCCC